>NZ_JAAGPG010000462.1:0-6479 GCF_017104665.1 Burkholderia sp. Se-20378
TGCTGCATCGGCCAGCTCATGCCGACGACGAGCGCGGGCACCGCGAGGATGCCGCCGCCGGCGCCGGTCAGGCCGAGTACGGCACCGACGAAACCACCCAGTACGAGGGAAATCAACATGACGTCAGCGGGCTCCGGTCAACGCGCGATCGCGGGCTTCGCGAGCCATTCGCGGCCCTTGAGCATCGCCTTCCAGTAGAGCGGCGGCAGCACGCGCTCCTTGAGCAGCCACGCGAGCCGCGACGGGCGCTTGCCGTCGATCAGCCACGCAGGGAAGGTCGGTGCGACCTTGCCGCCGTACAGGAACTCGGCGAGCACGATCTTGCCGCGCTCAACCGTGAGCGGGCATGAGCCGTAGCCGTCGTACGCGGCGTCGCCGTGTGCGCGGCCGAGCGACGCGAGCAGGTTGTGTGCAACCACCGGCGCCTGCTTGCGGGCGGCCGCGGCCGTTTTCGCATTGGTCGTGTTGGTGGCGTCGCCGAGCGCGTAGACGTCCGGATACTGCTTGTGCCGCAGTGTCGCCGGATCGACGTCGATCCATCCGGCCGCGTCGGCGAGCGGGCTCGATCGCACGAAGTCGGGCGCCTTCTGCGGCGGCACGACGTGGATCATGTCGAACGAACGCACGACGGTTTCCTTGCCGCCGTCCGGCAGCGCGCGCGCGAACGTCGCGCGGCGCGCGGGCCCGTCGATCGACACGAGGTTGTGGCCGAACGACAGCGCGATGTCGTAGCTTTTCACGTACTCCATCAGCGCGGGCACGTAGTCGGCGACGCCGAACAGCGCGGCGCCCGCATTCAGGAACTCGACGTTCGCGGCTTCGAGGCGGCCCGCACGCCGCCAGTGGTCGCACGACAGGTACATCGCCTTCTGCGGCGCACCCGCGCACTTGATCGGCATCGGCGGCTGCGTGAAGAGTGCGTTGCCGCCGCGGAACGCGCGAACCAGTTCCCACGTGTACGGCGCGAGATCGTAGCGGTAGTTGGACGTGACGCCGTTGCGGCCGAGCGTGTCGGCGAGGCCTTCGATCGCGTGCCAGTCGAGCTTGAGCCCCGGGCACACGACGAGCTTGCGATATCCGATGCGGCGGCAGCCGTCGAGCACGACCGTGTGCGCGTCGGGCTCGAAGCCCGCGACGGCGGCCTGGATCCGCTGTACGCCGCGCGGCAGCACGTCGGTCATCCGGCGTGCGGTGGTCTCGGGCCGGAACACGCCCGCGCCGACCATCGTCCAGCCCGGCTGGTAGTAGTGGACGTCGGCCGGGTCGATCACCGCGATGTCGAGCGATGCATCGCGCGCGAGCAGGCTCGACGCGACCGCAATGCCTGCTGCGCCCGCACCGACGATCACGATGTCGTGCCGCGCGTCGACGGCCGGTGCCGCCTGCTTGCCGCCTTGCACGACGCGCGACGCGAGCGCACGCAGGTCGTAGCCGGCTGTGGCGGCCGTCGCGACGATGTCGTTCAGCGGGCGCAGGCCGGCTTGCGACAGCGCCCACAGCGTGGCCGAGCGCGTGCCGCGGCGGCAGTACGCGAGCACCGGGCCGTCGAGCGACGCGACGAGCGCGCCGAACTGCGCGGCCTGGTCGTCGGTTACCTTGCCCGTATCGACCGGGAGGTAATGCACGTCGATGCCGAGCGGCGCGGCGGCCGCGCGGATCTCGGTGACGGTCGGCTGGTCGGGGCCTTCGCCGTCGGGGCGGTTGCAGATGATCGCGCGGATGCCGGCCGCGTGAAGCGCGGGCAGGTCGGCCGCCGCGATCTGCGGCGAGACGGACAGCGTGTCGGTCAGCTTGCGGATGGTCATGTCGGGGTTCTCCGGATGGGGCGGGGCGTGTCGATCAGATCGCGTCGAGCGGGATCTTCAGGTAGCGCACGCCATTGTTTTCGGGCTCGGGCAGGTGGCCGGCGCGCATGTTGACCTGCACGGACGGCAGCATCAGCACGGGCATCGCGAGCGTGGCGTCGCGCGCGATGCGCATCGCGACGAAATCGTCCTCGGTCACGCCGTCCTTCACGTGCACGTTCGCGCGGCGCTGCTCGGCCACGGTCGTCTCGAACTGGACGTCGCGGCCGCCCGGCTGGTAGTCGTGGCACAGGTACAGGCGCGTGTCGGGCGGCAGGTCGAGCACGCGTTCGATCGAGCGGTACAGCGTGCGTGCGTCGCCGCCGGGGAAGTCGCAGCGGGCCGTGCCGTAGTCGGGCATGAACAGCGTGTCGCCGACGAAGGCCGCGCGTTGCGTCGCATCGTCGACGCAGTAGGTCATGCACGCGGGCGTGTGGCCCGGCGTATGCAGCGCGCGGATCGTCAGCCCGCCGAGCGCGAGCGTGTCGCCGTCGTCGAGCAGCCGGTCGAACTGGCGGCCGTCCTGCGCGAAGCCCGGGCCCGCGTTGAACAGCGTGCCGAACACGTGCTGCACGCGGCGCACGTGCGAACCGATCGCGATCTGGCCGCCGACGTGTTCCTTCAGGTACGGCGCGGCCGACAGGTGATCGGCGTGCACATGGGTTTCCAGCAGCCAGTGCACGTCCGCGCCGAGTTCGGCCACGCGGGCGATCAGCCGGTCGGCGCTCGCGGTGTGCGTGCGGCCGGACTTCGGGTCGTAGTCGAGCACGCTGTCGATCAGCGCGCACGCGCGGCTCGCGGTATCGAGCAGCAGATAGCTGACGGTGTGGGTCGCCGGGTCGAAAAAGCCTTCGACGGATAGCGTGGTGGCATGGCTCACGGGGTGTCCTCGATCGGGTTCTGCATCTGCAATCGGGATGGGTAACTCAAGAACCGTGCCAGCCTGCGTCGTAGTGCCGGCCGATCTGCCAGGGACTTGATTCGGCTCGGGTTTTAGGTACGGCTGCCGCGATGCGCGGGCGTCGTTGGCCTCCGTCTGTCACTGCGGACTGCCACAATTGGCAGTGTCGTGGCAGAATTGGCAGTCTGCCTGGCAGTTCGTCAGGCCGCCCCTTCACCGAGCGTCCGCATGAATCCGCACGACACCATCCCGATCGTCCCCGCGCCGCGCCACGACGTCATGCCCGACGTGCGCGCGCTCGTCGCGTATCTCGAGCAGGATCCGCAGCCGATGATCGTCGTCGATCCCGACTACCGCATCCTCGCGGCGAACGATGCGTACCGGCGCCAGTTCGGCGTCGCGGGCGTCGAGCACGTGGGCCGGCACTGCTTCCAGGTTTCGCATCACTACGACGTGCCGTGCGACCAGGCCGGCGAGCATTGCCCGATGAAGCAGGCGCTCGAATCGCGCGGGCTGAACCGCGTGCTGCATATCCACCACACGCCGCGCGGCCCCGAGCATGTCGACGTCGAATTACGGCCGATCTTCGATGCGCACGGCAACGTGATCGCGTACGTCGAGCGGCTGACGACGGTGCGCAGCGCATCCGCGCAGCCGAGTGCGGAAGGGCTCGTCGGCGGCGCGGACGCGTTCAACGCGGCGCTCGGCGCACTGCAGCGCGTCGCGCCGTCGATGCTGCCGGTGCTGCTGCTCGGCGAATCGGGCACCGGCAAGGAGCTGTTCGCCCGCGCGCTGCACGAGGCGAGCGACCGCGCGATGGGGCCGTTCGTCGTCGTCGATTGCTCGGGGATCGCCGAGACGCTGTTCGAGAGTGAGCTGTTCGGTTACGAGAAGGGCGCGTTCACGGGCGCGAACCAGCGCAAGCCGGGCCTCGTCGAGACCGCGCAGGGCGGCACGCTGTTTCTCGACGAGATCGGCGACGTGCCGCTGCCGATGCAGGTGAAGCTGCTGCGGCTGATCGAGTCGGGCACGTTCCGCCGCGTCGGCGGCGTCGAGGCGCTGCGCGCGGATTTCCGGCTGGTCGCGGCTACGCACAAGCCGCTGCGCGAGATGATCGACGACGGCCGGTTCCGGCAGGACCTCTACTACCGGATCAACGCGTTTCCGATACCGTTGCCGGCGCTGCGCGACCGGCGCGGAGATGTCGCGCTGCTGGCCGAATCGATCCTGCGGCGGATCGCGAACGTACGTGCCAGTGCGGGCGATGCGAGCGCGCGGCCGTTCGTGCTGACCGAGCGCGCACGTGCGTGCCTCGATGCATATGCGTGGCCGGGCAACATCCGCGAGCTGCGCAACGTGCTCGAACGCGCGTGCCTGTTCGCGGACGACGGGGCGATCCGGATCGAGCATCTGCCGGTCGAGCTGGTTGCGGCATCGGCGGCGCCGCAGGATGGAGCGGGGGCGGCCGGTGTGCTGACGGATGCCGAACTCGTGCGGATCGCGAGCGGGTTCGCCGGCACGCGCAAGGCATTGGCCGAACGTACGGGAATGAGCGAGCGGACGCTGTACCGCCGCCTGAAAGCGCTGGGGCTCGGCACGCGCGGCGGGTGAGCGGGGCGCATCGAGGGATGGCGGCGCGATGCGCCCATGCGGATAATGGCGCGTTCAATCCGGGGTCGTCTTCATTCATGAAACAGGTCTTTGCCGTGAGCCGCTGGCTCGCCGTTGCCGCCGTCGCGTCGTGGTTCAACCCGGTGCAGGCCGCCGAATACAAGTGGACCGACGCGGCCGGCGCGCATGCCGTCACGTTCGCGACAACCGAACAGGGCGACGACGTGCATCTCCGGGTGGTCGGCACGCTGAACGGGCAGCCGGACTGGTCGGTGCGTGACGACGTGACCGAATGCGGCGAGGACAAGGTGCTCGACGTCGTGCCCGCGTCGGTCGAGATGCCGGACCTGCTCGGCAACGGCCGCAGGCAGTTCCTGTTTGCGTACAAGATCGGCTGCCGCGGCGACGTCAGCCCCGATGCAGTCAAGTACTTCCTGATCGACCAGGGGAAAAAGTACGTGCTGCGCGGCGAGGAAGTGCTGACGCATCAGGGCAGGCGTTTCGACGGCGGTGCGGCGCCCGTGCCGAACGCCGACCTGAAGGCGAATCCCGCGTTTCTCCGCTACATGACGAAGCGCTGGCGCGGCGTGAGCGTGCGCAACTACGACTGATCCGACCGCGCTTCGCGCGACGCCATCGGCGCAAGGCGGCCGGGCCGCACGCCAAGGCAGGCCCGGCCGCCGTCGCTCAACGCTGCGGTTGCAACTGCGCCATCGCCTCCCGCACGAAGCCGATCAACGTGTCGTCGATCCACGAATCCTGCGTCAGTGACGGCTCGTTCATCATCGCGTGGCGAAATTTCGCATGCGTGGCCGGATCGGTGCCCGCGTAGCGGCAGAACAGCGTGAGCCAGCGCTGCGCGAGCGCGCGGCCTTCCTGCGAATCCGGTCTGGCGCCCGCATCGATCGCGTCGCGCACGTCACCCATCAGTTGCGGCCATTCCATCGCGCTTTCACCGTAGTGCGCCCGCATGAAGCGGATTTCGTCCGGCGCCAGATACTTCTCGAAGATCCGCATCTTGGTTTCCGACGACGCGCGCAACACATAGTCGCGCAGCGCGGTCGAAATGCCGATCTTCGACTGCATCGCCGGTTCGTGTTCGTGCATCAGGTTCAGCTTCGCCAGCAGCCGCGGGTCGTTGTTCGTGTCGCGCACGAGCAGCGTCATCCAGCGGCTGGCGAGCGCACGGGGGCGTTCGTCCTCGGCGGGTACGCCCGCGTCGTGCAGCGCACGCACCTCGTCGACGAGTGCGATCCATTCGGCGTCGCCCGCCTGGCTCTTCTGGTACATCGGCAGGCGCGCGAGTTCTTCCTCGGAAAAATATTTGTCGTACACGGTCATCAACTCCAGTGTGGTGAGCCAATCGGCCAGTTCCGGCTCCGTGCCAGCGGCGAGCTGCGCATGCAGGCTCACGAGCCGTTCGCGCAGCTGCGCGGTCTGCGCGAGCTGACGGTCGAGCAGCGCGATCTGCTTCGCGACGATCTCGACGAGCGGGGTGTCGGGCTGGTTCAGGTGGTCGCCGATTTCGGTGAGCGACAGGCCGAAGCGACGCAGCGCCTGGATCTGGTGGAGCCGGGCGATGTCGTGGCGGTCGTACAGCCGGTAGCCGTTGTCGGCGCGCGCCGAAGGCGTCAGCAGACCGATCGCGTGATAGTGATGAAGCGTGCGGACGGTCAACCCGCTGCGTTTCGCCAGTTCTCCCACTTTCAGTCGCATTCGTTTCTCCGTTCGGTGCGCACACTGGAGTCTCAAACGTTACGCTACGTGAGGGTCAAGCGGAAGATCGGAAATCGGGTGCGCGGGGGGATGCCGCGCGCACCCGATGGCAGGGCCGGCTTATTGTGGCGAAGGCGGGGTGTCGGCGGTGGCGGCGCGCGCTTGCTGGCCGGCGGCGCTGTCGCCGGCTGCCTGGGCGTGCATGCCGGACTGGCCGGCCTTGTCGGCCTTGTCGACCGGCGGCGTGCCCCTCGCCTGGTCGAGCCGCGCGGTATCCGCGAACCGCGCGCCGGCCGCCCGTCCGTATACCCCGGCGAGGATACGCTCTTCGCCGGCGACCTCCCCGCCCAACCCACGCCGGCCACGCCGCGCCCGATACTCATCGCGGCCCTCACGCACCACCCCGC
>NZ_JAAGPG010000463.1:0-6517 GCF_017104665.1 Burkholderia sp. Se-20378
CCGAGCACGTCGGCGATCTGCTGCGGCGTCACGTGGCCCGGGCGCAGCAGCGCCGGGAAGCCGCGCGACAGGTCGAGAATCGTCGATTCGATACCGACTTCCGATGCGCCGCCGTCGAGCACGTGCACGGTGTCGCCGAATTCGTCGCGTACGTGCTGTGCGGTGGTCGGGCTCACGTGGCCGAACCGGTTCGCAGACGGCGCAGCCACGCCGCCATGCCCGCCGCGCCGCGCACTGAACGCGGCCAGCAGCGCCTGCGCGACCGGATGCGACGGGCAGCGCAGCCCGACTGAATCCTGGCCGCCGCTCACGGCGTCCGGAATGCGCGCGTGGCGCTTCAGGATCAGCGTCAGCGGGCCCGGCCAGAACGCGTCGATCAACGCCTGCGCGTCGGCCGGCAGATCGTCGGCCCAGTAGCCGGGATCGCCGCCCGGCGGCAAGTGCACGATCACCGGATGATTCGCGGGACGCCCCTTCGCCGCATAGATGCGCGCGACGGCCTCGGGATTCGCCGCATCGCCGCCGAGCCCGTAGACGGTTTCGGTCGGAAAGGCGACGAGCTGACCCGCATCGAGCAGCACGGCGGCCGCGTCGATCTGCGCGGCCGTCACGGAGTTCGGAAGATCGATGGACATCGGCTGGCTCAGTCGAGCGGCACGCGCAGCAACTGCGCGCACGCGGTGGCCGCGGCAACGGCCTCGTCGCGCGTTTCGGCCGTGAAGTTCACGTGGCCCATCTTGCGGCCGACCCGCGCGTCTTCCTTGCCGTACAGGTGCAGGTGCGCGGTGGGCATCGCCGCGACCGTGTCCCACGGCGGCGTGACGGCATCGGCCGCCGCACCGTTCGGGAACCACACGTCGCCGAGGATGTTCAGCATCGCGGCCGGCGAATGCTGGCGCGGATTGCCGAGCGGCATGCGCGTCATTGCACGCACCTGCTGCTCGAACTGGCTCGTTGCGCACGCATCGACCGTGTAGTGGCCGGAGTTGTGCGGGCGCGGCGCCATCTCGTTCGCGACGAACGAACCGTCTTCCAGCACGAAGAATTCGACGCACAGCACGCCGACGTAGCCGAGCGTATCGGCAATCCGCACGGCGGCCTGCTGCGCCTCTTCGACGCGCGCCGCATCGGCGGCCGGCGCGGGCACGACCGTCAGCGCGAGGATGCCGTTGTGGTGCGCGTTCTGCGCGAGCGGGAACGCGGCCGAGCGGCCGTCCGCGCCGCGCGCGATCAGCGCCGACACTTCGTATTTCAGCGGCAGGCGCTTCTCGAGCACGCACGGCACGCCGTTCAGCGCCGCATGCGCGTCGCGCGCTTCCTGCGCGGTGCTCACACGCACCTGGCCCTTGCCGTCGTAGCCGAGGCGCGCCGTCTTCAGGATGCCCGGCAGCACCGCGTCGAGCGCGGCATCGTCGAGCGCGGCGAGTGCCGCCGACGATTCGATCACGACGTGCGGCGCAACGGGCACGCCCGACGCTTCGATGAAGCGCTTCTCCGCGATCCGGTCCTGCGCGACCGCGACGCAGCGGCCGGCCGGCGCGACGAACGTCGTGCGCGCGAGGAAATCGAGGCTCGCGGCCGGCACGTTCTCGAACTCCGTCGACACCGCCTCGCACAGGTCGGCCAGTTCGGCGAGTGCGGCTTCGTCGTCGTAGGCCGCGCGCAGATGGCGGTCGGCGACCGCGCCGGCGGGGCTCGTCGGATCGGGATCGAGCACGGCGACGCGATAGCCCATCGACTGGGCGGCAAAGCAGAACATGCGGCCGAGCTGGCCACCGCCGACCATGCCAAGCCACGCGCCGGGCAGGATCGGGGAAACGGAATCAGGAGTTGCGGTCATGTCAGTGGTCGGTCGCGGCGGGCGCTGCCCGCCGCAGTGGGGAGGTCAGGCAGCCGCGACGCGCGGCCGCCGGTGCGCCGTCATTCCAGCGGCGGCAGCACCATCGCGTGCGCGGCTTCGTTCTGGCGCACGCGGAACGCGGCGAGCCGGTTCGCATAGTCGACCGAATTGCCGGACAGGATCGACACCGCGAACAGTGCGGCGTTCGCAGCACCGGCCTCGCCGATCGCGAACGTCGCGACGGGCACGCCCTTCGGCATCTGCACGATCGAGTGCAGCGAATCGACACCCTTCAGGTACTTGCTCGCGACCGGCACGCCGAGCACCGGCACCGTGGTCTTCGCGGCCAGCATGCCGGGCAGGTGCGCGGCGCCGCCGGCACCCGCGATGATCGCGCGCAGCCCGCGCTCGCGCGCCTTCTCCGCATAGTCGAACATCTCGTCGGGCATCCGGTGCGCGGACACGACCTTCGCTTCGTACGGCACGCCGAATTCCTGCAGGATGGCGACCGCGTGCTTCATCACGTCCCAGTCGGAACTCGATCCCATCAGCACGCCGATGAGCGGCGCGCTGTGCGTGTGGGCAGTCTGAACTTCGCTCATGTGTTCCGCTCCCCGATCAGGCAAGCGCCTGGCCCGTGATGCGCTCGAGCGCTTCCTGGTACTTCGCGGCCGTCTTCTCGACGACGTCGGCCGGCAGCGCCGGCGCCGGCGCCGTCTTGCCCCACGGCTGCGCCTCGAGCCAGTCGCGCACGAACTGCTTGTCGAACGACGGCGGGTTCGTGCCGACTTCGTACTGGTCGGCCGGCCAGAAGCGCGACGAATCGGCCGTCAGCACTTCGTCCATCAGGTACAGCTGGCCGTGGTTGTCGAGGCCGAATTCGAACTTCGTGTCGGCGATGATGATGCCGCGCGTGGCCGCGTAGTCGGCCGCTTCCTTGTACAGCTTGATCGAGATGTCGCGGATCGTCGCGGCCAGCTCGGTGCCGATGCGGCGCTCGGTTTCCTCGAACGTGATGTTCTCGTCGTGCTCGCCCATCTCGGCCTTCGCGGCCGGCGTGAAGATCGGCTCGGGCAGCTTCTGCGCGTTCTGCAGGCCTTCCGGCAGCTGCACGCCGCACACGGCGCCCGACGCCTGGTATTCCTTCCAGCCGCTGCCGGCCAGGTAGCCGCGCACGACCGCTTCGATCATGATCGGCTCGAGGCGCTTGACGACCACGCCGCGGCCCTTCACCTGCTCGACTTCGTCGGCCGCGACGACGGCTTCCGGCGCGTCGCCCGTCAGGTGGTTCGGCACGATGTGCGCGAGCTTGTCGAACCAGAAGTTCGCCATCTGGTTCAGCACGCGGCCCTTGTTCGGAATCGGCTCGCCCATCACCACGTCGAATGCCGACAGGCGATCGGTCGTGACGATCAGGAGCTTGTCGTTGCCGACCGCGTAGTTATCGCGGACCTTGCCGCGACCGAGGAGCGGCAGCGAGCGGAGCGTGGATTCGTAGAGGGTAGACATCGTCTTTTCGCAGATAAGGAGCCAAACAAAAAGGGAAACGCCGTTCCCCGCGGCAGGCGGGAACGGCGGTCTTGCAATACGTCGGCGAACCGGCCGGGCGACAGCGCCCGGGCGGTTGCCGGCCGGCCCTCGTTCGGCCGGACGGAACGACTGCGGGGCCGGATCAGATCCGGCCGGACAGCCTTGCCTTTGCCTTTCGGCGCGGCAATCGTACTACAGTCTTAGCGCACGACCTGTGCGAGCGCACCGGACTTGTACTGCTCGGCGATCTTGTCGAGCGACACCGGCTTGATCTTGCCGGCCTGGCCTTCGCAACCGAACGCGAGGTAGCGGTCGACGCAAACCTGCTTCGCCGCTTCTCGCGCGGGCTTCAGGTAGTCGCGCGGATCGAACTTGCCCGGGTTCTCGAACAGGTAGCGGCGGATCGCACCGGTGATCGCCAGACGCAGGTCGGTGTCGATGTTGATCTTGCGCACGCCGTGCTTGATGCCTTCCTGGATTTCCTCGACCGGCACGCCGTAGGTTTCCTTCATGTCGCCGCCGAATTCGCGGATCTCGGCCAGCAGTTCCTGCGGCACCGACGACGAACCGTGCATCACGAGGTGGGTGTTCGGGATGCGCGCGTGGATTTCCTTGATGCGCTCGATCGACAGGATGTCGCCCGTCGGCTTCTTCGAGAACTTGTACGCGCCGTGCGACGTGCCGATCGCGATCGCGAGCGCATCGCACTGCGTGAGCTTCACGAAGTCGGCGGCCTGCTCCGGATCGGTCAGCAGCTGCTCGCGGGTCATCGTGCCTTCCGCGCCGTGGCCGTCTTCCTTGTCGCCCTTCATCGTCTCGAGCGAGCCGAGCACGCCGAGTTCCGCTTCGACCGTCACGCCGATCGAGTGCGCCATCTCGACGACCTTGCGCGACACGTCGACGTTGTACTCGTACGACGCGACCGTCTTGCCATCGGCTTCCAGCGAGCCGTCCATCATCACGCTGGTGAAGCCGCTGCGGATCGCCGCCATGCAGACTGCCGGCGACTGGCCGTGATCCTGGTGCATCACGACCGGGATGTGCGGGTACGACTCGACTGCTGCTTCGATCAGGTGGCGCAGGAACGGCTCGCCCGCGTACTTACGCGCGCCGGCCGATGCCTGCATGATCACGGGCGCGCCAACCTGGTCCGCCGCCGCCATGATCGCCTGGACCTGCTCCAGGTTGTTCACGTTGAAGGCCGGCAGGCCGTAACCGTGCTCTGCCGCGTGGTCCAGCAATTGACGCATTGATACGAGAGGCATTGTGGAACTCCTTGGAATGAAAACCGGTGCGCCCTGACGCCGGCGCGGCGCTCGCTCCCGGTCGAACCCGGGGTGGCGCGGTGCGGCTGAGCGTCGAATAGCGGCATTTTATCGCGAAGCGCCTCCGATTCCGACCGCCCGGTGGCGCCGACTCGCAATTTGTTACGTTCGCACGGCACAATGCGGGCAAAAAAGAGAAAAAAAGCCGCGCGGGGCTTCGGACCCCACGCGGCTTTCGCGTGAAAAACGGTGCCGGATCGATTGTTCAGCCGATCCGGGCGACCGGCCCACCGGCCGGCCCGACGCTCAGTCGGCGCTCAATAGTGCTCGCCGACCCGCACGATCTTCAGCGTGTTGGTGCCGCCCGCCTGCCCCATCGGCTCGCCGACGGTCAGCACGACCATATCGCCGTGCTGCACGTAGCCCTGCTTGACGACGATCTCGAGCGCCGCCTGCAGTGCCGAATCGCGGTCGCTGTTGAAGTCGACGTGCAGCGGCGTCACGTTGCGGTACAGCGCCATCGTGCGCTCGCTGCCGACGCGCGGCGTCAGCGCGAAGATCGGCACGTGCGTGTAGTGACGCGACATCCACAGCGCGGTCGCGCCCGATTCGGTCAGCGCGATGATCGCCTTCGCACCGAGGTGGTACGCGGTGAACAGCGCGCCCATCGCGATCGACTGGTCGATCCGCGTGAACGTGCGGTCGAGGAAATCCTTGTCCAGCTCGACGTGCTCCGACTTTTCCGCCTCCACGCACACGGCCGCCATCGTCTCGATCGTGACGACCGGGTACTTGCCGGCAGCCGTCTCGGCCGACAGCATCACCGCATCGGTGCCGTCGAGCACCGCGTTCGCGACGTCCGACACTTCCGCGCGGGTCGGCACGGGCGCGTGGATCATCGATTCCATCATCTGCGTCGCGGTGATCACGAGCTTGTTCGACTCGCGCGCCATCCGGATCATCCGCTTCTGCAGTGCCGGCACGGCCGCGTTGCCCACTTCCACCGCGAGGTCGCCACGCGCGACCATGATGCCGTCGGACGCGTCGAGAATGCTTTGCAGCGCCGGAATCGCTTCCGCGCGCTCGATCTTCGCGATCATTTTCGGCTTGATGCCGTACGGCGCGCCCGCGATGTTCGCGAGCTGGCGCGCCATTTCCATGTCGGTCGCGTTCTTCGGAAACGACACCGCCACCAGGTCCGCGCCGAGCGACATCGCGGTGCGGATGTCTTCCATGTCCTTCGCGGTCAGCGCGGGCGCCGACAGGCCGCCGCCCTGGCGGTTGATGCCCTTGTTGTTCGACAGCTCGCCGCCCACCTTGACGATCGTGTGGATCTCGTCGCCGAGCACGCGCTCGACGGTCAGCACGATCAGGCCGTCGTTCAGCAGCAGCAGGTCGCCCGTGCGCAGGTCACGCGGCAGTTCCTTGTAGTCGAGGCCGACGCGTTCGTCGTTACCCAGCTCGCAGCCTGCGTCGAGGATGAAGGCCTGGCCCGGCTCGAGCGTGGTCTTGCCGTTCTCGAACTTGCCGACGCGGATCTTCGGGCCCTGGAGGTCGGCCATGATCGCGATCTCGCGGCCGACCTTGCGGGCGGCCTCGCGCACCATCTCGGCGCGCTGGCGGTGATCGTCGGCCGTGCCGTGCGAAAAATTGAGCCGCACGACGTCGAGGCCCGCCTGCATCATCTGCAGCAGAATCTCCGGCGAACTGGAAGCCGGGCCGATCGTGGCGACTATCTTGGTGGCGCGCTGCATGAAACTCCTCATCTGGATCAAGGTGGATGCGCTGGGTGAAACGCTGCGAGAGCCGGAAACGGCGGGCCCAGCGGCGGCCGTTCCGGGGGGCGTGCCGGTGCTTGCGCCCGGCATCGCTTTGTTCTGCA
>NZ_JAAGPG010000464.1:0-6555 GCF_017104665.1 Burkholderia sp. Se-20378
TCGGAAGGCAGCCGACCCGGACGCTTCAGCCAGCGCAACGCCCCGTCGCTGCTCTATGTGCGCTACGTGCCGCGCCGCCACTTCTACCAGGATGACGACGCGCCCGCACCGTCACCGTTCGGCGGCCTGTTCAGCGACGGCCGCGCGGATACGCTCGCCGAGCAGATCCGCGGGCCGCTGTTCGATCCGAACGAAATGAACAACCGGTCGCCGGCCGCGCTGCTGCGCAAGGTCGACGCGACCGAACTCGCGCCCGATCTCGCCGCGCGCTTCGGCGCGCCGGTGCGGCGCGATCCCGAGCAACTGGTGCGGGCGATGGGCCTGGCCGTGGAGGCCTATCTGCAGAGCGACGAGATGGCGCCGTTCACGTCGCGCTTCGACGCGTTCCTGCGCACGCGCAAGCCGCTCGCGCCGGCCGAGATGCGCGGCCTCGCGCTGTTCCGCAATCCGGACAAGGGCAACTGCATGAGCTGCCATACGCTGTCGGAGACGTCGAGCCGCCCGGAGCGTTCGCTCTTCACCGATTTCGGCTACGACGCGATCGCGGTGCCGCGCAACCGCGCGCTGCCGGCGAACCGCGATCCGCACCATTTCGACAACGGGCTGTGCGACACCGCACGGCGGCTGCGCTGGCCCGAGCCGACGCAATGGTGCGGCTACCTGCGCACGCCGGGGCTGCGCAACGTCGCGGTCAAGCAGACGTTCATGCACAACGGCGTGTTCACGACGCTGCGCGACGCGGTCGCGTTCTACAACACGCGCTCGACCGATCCGGGCTTCTGGTATCACGGGGCCAGAACGTTCGACGACGTGCCGGCCGCCTATCGCGGCAACATCAACGTCAACTCGACGCCGATGAACCGCCGGCCCGGCACGCCGCCCGCGCTGACCGACGCGGAAATCGACGATATCGTCGCGTTCCTCGGCACGCTGACGGACGCGCGGTATACGCAGGTTGCGGCCCCCGTGGCGCCCGCTGCCCCTGCTGGCCCTGCTGGCCGGATCACGCGAACCGCCTTGCCGGCTCGCTGACCCCGGCCGAATGGCCAGCCATACGCGCACCCGCTTGCGGCCGCCGCAAACACTGGTTATATTTACAGTACTGTATTTATGAACAGTGAGGTGCGAGATGGAACATCTGGTCCGTATCGTCAACGAAGCCGATCGCCAAGTGCTGGCGTGGCTCCGCGCCCAGGTCGGCGATGCCCGCGTCGAGCGCGCGGCTCGCCAGCTCGGGCATACGCGCAAGCCCTTCCCGTCCGCCGTATGCCGGTATCTGGGCATGAGCGCGCCGGCCACCCTGCGCCAGGCCGAACGGCCGCGCGCCGCACGCGATTTCTCGGTCGGTGATCGTTACCTGTCGCTGATCCGCCAGCACCTCGCCACGCATTCGGCCAGCCGATGAAATGGCGGCGGCTTGCCGCGTCGGTGGCCCGGAAAGCCGCGGGGCTCGCGTATTCGCAAGCCTCGCCGGTCGCCACCGCGCTTAGGTGGCCGCCATGGCTTCCCGTACGAGGCGGCCCAGCGTTTCGAACGCCGCTTCGTGCGCCGCATCGAACACGCGCGTGCAAGCGAGCCGGATATAGCCGTCGAAGCGGTCGGAATTCGAGAAGATCGAACCGGGCGCGATCCTGACGCCGTGCGCGAGCGCGGCGTCGAACAGCGGCTCCGAGCGCACGCCGTCCGGCAGCGCAATCCACAGCAGCATCCCGCCCGGCGGCTGGTTCATCCGGGTTCCGGCCGGGAAATGCCGTGCAATCGCATCGATCGTCACGTCGCGCTGCACGCGCAACTGTTCGCGGAACCGGTGCAGATGGCGATCGAACGCGCCCGAGCCGACGAATTCGGCCGCAACGGCCTGCAGCAACGCTGCGTTATGCCGGCTGTGCGCGAACTTCAGCATCTTCACGCGCGCGTGCCAGCGCCCCGCGCTGATCCAGCCGAGCCGCATCCCGGGGGCCAGCACCTTGTTGAACGACGGGCAGTAGATCACCGTGCCGTCGCGATCCCATGCCTTCACCGGCTTGACCGGCTGCGGCGCCTCGACGAGTTCGCGATAAGGCTCGTCCTCGATCACGGCCACGCCATGGCGCGAACAGAGCGAGACGAGCGCGGCCTTACGCTCGTCGGGCATCACGCAGCCGAGCGGGTTCTGCAGGTTCGGCACGACCACCACGGCCCGAATGTCCGGGTACGCGGTCAGCGCCACTTCGAGCGCCTCGATCGACAGGCCGGTTGTCGGGCTGGCCGGGATTTCGAGCGCGCGCAAGCCGAGGCTTTCGAGCAACTGGATCAAGCCGAAGAAGGCCGGCGATTCGATCGCGATCGTGTCGCCGGGGCGCGCCACCGCGCGCAATGCGAGATTCACGGCATCGACGCCGCCACTCGTCGACATCACGTCGTCCGGCGTCACCGTCACGCCATACGACAGCGCACGCTTGGCCATCGTCTGCCGGAATTCGGGCGAACCGCCAACAGGCCCCGCATCGGTCAGCAACGTGGGTTTGCGCCGCAACAGGCGGATCGCGAGCGCCTGCAGGCGCTCGGCCGGGTACAGCGTGGCCAGCGCGGACGCCCCGCCGAGATTCAGCGCATCGGGCGCCGCATTTGCACGGTCGATCACGCGCGACACGCGTTCGTGCAGGCCCGCGAACGGCGGCTCGACGCTCAGCGGCGGCCCGTCGCTTTCCGGCAGCAATTCGAGCGCGACCGCCGCGCGGCGCCGCACGAAGTAGCCGGAGCGCGGCTTCGCCTGGCACCAGCCCGTATCCTCGAGCCGCCGGAATGCCTGGATCGCGGTCGACAGGCTCACGCCGTGCTGTGCCATGAATGCGCGCACCGACGGCATCCGGTCGCCGGGCGACAGCGTTCCGGCCGCGATGATGCGGCGGTAATGCTCGGCGAGCCGTTCGTAAAGCGGTTCGCCGTCCATCGGCAAGGGCGGGCGGGATGAATCGGTGAAAGGCGTCATGCAGCCGATCGTGCCCGCGCGGCCAATCGCACGCCAGATACAGATTCCGGGGAAACCCACCGATACAGCGACACAAAATCGTCGTCTGAACCGCAACAGATTCCCGGCGCCTGAATCTGTCGTGCCGGTGCCCGTTTCCCTAACCTGATTGCACGCTGTCGCCTCGCCGTCGCAAGGCCGCGCAACCGGGAAAGGAAATCGCCATGCGGACGCATCAGATCCGGCTCGACGCCGGGCAAAGCCACTTTGCGTGGTTCGACAAGGGAAGCCAGGTGATCGTGCTGGATGGCGCGCTTGCGGTCACGCTGCGTCACGGCGGGCTGGACTGGCTGCCCGACGCGCCGCAGCACATTCGCCGCCTGCTCGACGAAGGCGAATGCCTGACGCTCGAGACAGCCGGTCATGTGGCGCTGTCGGCCGGCGGCACGGGTGCGGTCAGTACGGCGGTCGTGGAGCCGAATGAACGGCCCGGCGTGTTCGCGGTGTGGCTCGCGATCCTGCGCCGGCTGTCCGAACGGATACGCGGTGGCCATCACGTGCGCGAACACTCCTGAATTGGAGACTTGCCGCGTCACCACGGAGCATCAAGCCGACACCACGACATCCGGCGGAGGTCTGGAGCGATCCGGTTCGGTCGCACTCGTGCAGATCGACCAATCGTGACCGGTCCAACCGCCGGAGCCTGCCTGCCACGCGGCGGTCACGACATCACCGCACGCTCCTGCGCCGTTCGATCCACTCGAACACCACCATCCCTGCCAGCATCGCGACGACGAACACGATTCCCTTCGCCGATCCGAAGCCGATCGACACGATCGCGGGCCCCGGGCAGAACCCGGCGATCCCCCAGCCGATGCCGAACACGGCACTTCCGGCAACCAGGCGCACGGTGATCGCCCGCACCGCCGGCAACTGCATCGGCAAGCCGAGCCACGTCCGGGTCCGGCGCTTCGCCCAGGCAAACGCGAACACGGCCACGCCCGTCGCGCCGGCCATCACGAACGCGAGCGACGGATCCCAGCGGCCCGCCACGTCGAGAAAGCCGAGCACCTTTTGCGGATTGGCCATGCCCGACACGATGAGGCCGACGCCGAACAGCAGCCCCGCCAGAAACGCGAATCCTGCCTGCATGTCAGCCTCCCCGCACGTGCTGTCGCACGAAGACTGTCGCGAAGCCTGCGACCATGAAGACCACCGTCGCGACCACCGAGCGCGGCGCACCGCGCGACATCCCGCACACGCCATGGCCGCTCGTGCAGCCGCCCGCGTACCGCGTGCCGACGCCGACCAGCAGCCCGGCCGCCACCAGGTCGACCCAGCCTGCGTCGACCTGCGGCGTCAGGCGGTTCCCGGCGACGTACATCACGAGCGGTGCGACGATCAGCCCGGCGACGAACGCGGCGCGCCAGTCGCGCTCGCCGGCGCGTGCCGTGAGCAGACCGCCGACGATGCCGCTGATGCCGGCAATCCGGCCGTTGAACGCGACGAGCCACGCGGCCGCGAGCCCGATCAGCACGCCCCCGGCCAGCGACAGCCACGGCGTGAAATGAAGCGCATCAAGCTGCATCGCGCCGCCCCTTCGCGGCCGGGCCGCAGAACTGTTCGACCAGCACGCCCATCACCGCGATTGCCGCCGGGCTGTCGAGCGAATAGTGGATGTTCTTGCCGTCCCGACGCGTGCGAACCAGCGCGTTGTCACGCAACACGCCGAGCTGCTGCGACAGGGTCGGCTGGCGGATATCCAGCGCCGTCTCGAGATCGCTCACGCAACGCTCGCCCTGGGACAGTTCGCAGAGCAGCAGCAGCCGGTCGGGATTCGACAGCACCTTGAGCAGCGCGCAGGCCGATTCGGCGGCCGCGCGCATCTGGTCGGGGTCCGGCAACCCGGTGGAAAGATCGTCGTTCATCGGCGCGAGGAGACAATTAAAGAATCAATATTATATTAATTTATATAATGATGATTCCCGCCACTGACCGATGAGCGGCCTTGCGCCCTCCTTCGCTCAGGCCCGCTCGCCCGCAATCGCCTTCGCGGCAGACATGCGCGCCGCATCGGCACGCACCACGCCGAGCGCCAGCACCGCGATCCCCGCGATCACGCATGGCGCCGCGACGACGGCAAACGCAGTCGACAACGGCACGCCCATCGCCAGCATCGCGCCGCCCGCCATCGATCCGACGACCGAGCCGCCACGGCCGATCCCGTTCGCCCAGCTCACGCCGGTGGTGCGGCACTCGGTCGGATAGAACGCGGCCGACAGTGCGTTCGCGCCAACCTGAGACCCCGACACGCAGAAGCCGGCCGCGAACACGGCGAGCGCGGCGCCCCACGGCGATGCGGCAAACACGCCGATCGCGGCGACGAACACACCGGCCGCCGCATAGCTGCAGGCCAGCACGCGATGCGGGTCGAAACGGTCCATCAACCCGCCGAGGACGATCGCGCCGAGCGTGCCGCCGACCTGAAACATCGCGGTCACGCGCGCAGCCGTCTGCAGCGTCGCGCCGGTCGTGCGCAGCAGCGTCGGCAGCCAGCTCGACAGCAGGTAGATCACGAGCAGGCTCATGAAGAACGTGAGCCACAGCAGCAGCGTGCCGCGCAGCAGGTCGGCGCTGAACAGGCGGCCGAGCGGCGACCCGGCCGGCTTGCCGGCGGGCGCGATGAACGACGCGTTCAGAAGATGCGGATCCGGCGCGATGCGCCCGAGCATCGCCGCGATCCGCTCGCGCGCCGCGCCGGTGTTGACGAGATAGCGCACCGATTCCGGCAACCGCCACGCAAGTACCGGCAACAGAAGCAGCGGCGCCGCACCGCCGACGACGAGCACCGAGCGCCAGCCGTGGTGTTCGATCAGCGACGCAGCCGCGAGCCCGCCGAGCGCGGAGCCGATCGTGAAGCCGCAGAACATCGTCGTCACCAGCAGCGAACGGCGCCGCGCCGGGCAGTATTCGGACGTCAGCGTGATCGCATTGGGCATCGCACCGCCGAGCCCGAGCCCGGTCACGAAGCGCCACGCGATCAGCTCGGTCAGGCCGCCGGCGCTCGCCGACGCGGCGCTCGCGATGCCGAAGCACGCCACGCAGGCGAGCAGCAGGCGCTTGCGGCCGAACCGGTCGCCGAACGGCCCGAACACGAGCGCGCCGGCCATTAACCCGGCGAGCCCCGCGCCGAACACCGGAGCGAGCTGCGCGGGCGACAGGCCCCATTCCGCGCGGATGACGGGGGCGATGAAACCGATCGATGCGGTATCGAAACCGTCGATCGCGACGATCAGAAAGCACAGTGCGACGATCGCGGCCTGAAACGGCGCAACGCGATGACGGTCGATCCATTCGCTGACGTCGATGGACAGCGTATCGGCCATGATGGTGTCTCCTCCAGGAAGGCGGTCGCGCGTCGTGTCGTTGAAATGCGCGCCGCCGGAATCGGGCCAACCGCGCCGCGTTACGCGACGGACTTCAGGCAATCCTCCGCGCGCCAGCCGTGCAGCCAGTCGAGCGCGTCGTAGAACTGCGCCTGCGTGCGGCCGACCCAGAGCCCGTTGCGCACCTGCCGCTCGACGCCCTTCGCGTGATAGATCCGC
>NZ_JAAGPG010000044.1:0-30479 GCF_017104665.1 Burkholderia sp. Se-20378
GCGGGCGTGCCGGCCGAGCGCTGGGTGTTCCGTCGCGGCGAAAGCGACACGGGCGCGCCGTTCGCCCCCGCGCTGCGCTTTACGCGCTGACCCATCTGACCGGCGGCACGGCACGCGCCGTGCCCCTTCGTATCGACCGCACTGACTGCACTGACCGACCACACCGGAACCGACATGACGAACCTGCTGATCCGCAACGTCCGCCCGAGCGCCGACGCCGCGCTCGACATCCTGATCGAAGGCGATCGCATCGCGCGCATCGGTCCGTCGCTCGACGCGCCCGCTGGCTGCGTGATCGAGGACGGCGCGGGCGCGCTCGCGCTGCCCGGCCTCGTCGAAGGCCACACGCACCTCGACAAGACGCACTGGGGCATGCCGTGGTATCGCAACCAGGTCGGGCCGCGCCTCGTCGACCGGATCGAGAACGAACGCCACTATCGCGCGACGAGCGGCCATGACGCGGGTGTCGCGTCGCTCGCACTGTCGCGCGCGTTCCTCGCGGCCGGCACGACGCGCATCCGCACGCACGTCGACATCGACACCGAAGCCGGGCTGCGGCATCTGCAAGGCGTGCTCGCGACGCGCGAGACGCTGCGCGGGCAAGTTGAAATCCAGATCGTCGCGTTTCCGCAATCGGGCGTGCTCAAGCGGCCGGGCACCGATGCGCTGCTGTCCGAAGCCCTTGCCGCCGGTGCCGATCTGCTCGGCGGGCTCGACCCGTGCGCGATCGAAGGCGATCCGGTCGAAGCGGTGGACGTGCTGTTCGCGATCGCCGAGCGCCACGGCCGCGGGCTCGACCTCCATCTGCACGAGCGCGGATCGATGGGCGCGTACTCGCTCGACCTGATCCTGCAGCGCACGGCCGCGCACGGCATGCAGGGCAAGGTGACGATCAGCCACGGGTTCTGCCTCGGCGATATCGCCGAACGCGAGCGCGATGCGTTGCTCGCGCGGATGGCCGAACTCGGCGTCGGGCTCGTCACGACCGCGCCGGCGGCGGTGCCCGTGCCGCCGGTGGCCGCGTGCCGCGCGGCGGGCGTGACGGTCATCGGCGGCAACGACGGCGTGCGCGACACGTGGACGCCGTACGGGTCGCCCGACATGCTCGAACGCGCGATGCTGATCGGCATGCGCAACGATTTCCGCCGTGACGATGCGCTCGAAGTTGCGCTCGACTGCGTGACGCACGGCGCGGCGCGCGGTTGCGGCTTCGACGGTTACGGGCTGCAGCCGGGCAGCCGCGCGGACGTCGTGCTGGTCGATGCGCTGACGTTCGCCGAGGCCGTCGTCGCACGGCCGGTGCGACGGCTCGTCGTGTCGTCGGGGAAGGTCGTTGCGCGCAACGGCGCGCTCGTGTGAGTGAAGCGTGAGCGCAGCGTCGCCCCGGTATGATCCGGTTTTCAGCCGGATTTCCGGGGAGACGACGATGCGACGCACAACAGCGGCACGGGCCGCACGATGGATGGCGGCGGCCCTGTTCGCCGTGACCACCGCGCACGCGGTGGCGGCCGGCCCGACCGACGCGCAGCAGGAAGCCAACCGGCGGACGGTGCTCGCGTTCTATGAAAAAGGCCTGAACGAGAAAGATGTGGACGCCGCGCTCGCGTACGTCGGCGATCGCTACGTGCAGCACAACCCGAATGCGGCCGACGGCCGCGATGGCTTCCGCAAGTTCGTCGCGTTCCTGCGCGACAAATATCCGCAGTCGCACAGCGAGATCAAGCGCTCGTTCGTCGACGGCGACTACGTGATCCTGCACGTGCATGCGGTGCGCGAACCGGGCACGCGCGGCAGCGCGATCATGGACATCTTCCGGCTCGAGAACGGCAAGATCGTCGAGCACTGGGATGTGAACCAGCCGGTGCCCGAGCAGGCCGCGAACGGGAACACGATGTTCTGACGGGGCCGAGCGCGCGGGCGTTTTGGCCCGCCCGCGATCTCGTCGCATCGACCATGCGGACGGCGCCGCGCCGTCCTTCTCATTGCCGCCGCATCCCGCCTGCTTGTTACTCCTCGAGCTCCAGCATCGTCGCGAGCGCCTTCGTCAGTTCGCTGACCATCGGGTCGGCCGTCGGCCGATGCAGGATCGCGATGTCCATGTGCTCGATCGGCGCGAAACCCTGTTTCGCGGTCAGCACGACGTGCTCGTCCGTCACCACGCGCGCGGGCAGCACGCTGATGCCGAGCCCGTCCGCGACGGCGGCCTGGATGCCGCTCAGGCTCGACGTCGTGAAGCTGATCCGCCAGCGGCGGCCGCGCTCCTCGATCGCCTTGATCATGTCGTCGCGATAGAGCCCGCGCGGCGGGAACACGACGATCGGCACCGGGTCGAGATCGATCGTCGGATGCTTCGCGCTGTCGATCCAGCGCAGCTTCTCGGGCCAGCGCACGACGGCCTCGCG
This sequence comes from Burkholderia sp. Se-20378, assembly GCF_017104665.1. Classification (NCBI taxonomy): domain Bacteria; kingdom Pseudomonadati; phylum Pseudomonadota; class Betaproteobacteria; order Burkholderiales; family Burkholderiaceae; genus Burkholderia; species Burkholderia sp. Se-20378. The sequence goes on from NZ_JAAGPG010000044.1 coordinate 2,403, forward strand.
GCTGTCGCGCCGCTGCTTGATCAGCACGAGGTCGAGCTCGCCGCGGTCGTACGCGGCGCTGATGTCGCGGCTCAGCCCGCACATCACTTCGAGCTTGACCTGCGGATGCGCGCGCTTGAACGCGGCGAGCGCATGCGTCGTGCGGCCTGCCGCGAAATCGTCGGGCACGCCGAGCCGGATCGTCAGCGCGACCGTGGCGCCCGACAGCGCTTCCAGCATCTCGTCGTTCAGCGCGATCATGCGCCGCGCATAGCTGAGCACCGTCACGCCCGCGTCGGTCGGCCGCACGTCGCGCGTGCCGCGGTCGAGCAGGCGGTGCCCGGCGATTTCCTCGAGCCGGCGCACCTTCTGGCTGACCGTCGACTGCGTCGAATGCAGGCGCGCGGACGCCGTCGTGAAGCTGCCGCAGTCGGCAACCATCACGAGCGCGCGCAGCAGGTCGAGGTCGAACAGGGGTCTATTCATTTCTGCACTTTTTCGGATTCGAACATTTCATTTCCAAATGCGTGCGACGACTTTTAACATGGCCGGACGCCGCGGGCAATCGCGGTTTCGCCGGACATGGCGCGGCGTCGTACTGCGCCACGGGGGCGCCTCGCCTGACGTATTGCATCGGCCGCGTATCGGCGTGCGCGGCACGCAAGGAGGAAACGGGATGTTGTTCAAACGGATTGCGATCATCGGCTCGTTTGCGTTGACCACGCTCACGTCGGCAGTGGCCGCCGCCGACGGCGGCGCGCTCGAGGGCAGGCTGCGCAGCGCGGCCGATCGCGGTGATGCGGGCGACGTGCGCACGCTGCTCGAGCGCGGCGCGCAGATCGATTCACGTGACGGGCAGGGCCGCACGGCGCTCCTGATCGCGACGCACGGCAATCACGTCGATGCGGCGTGCGTGCTGATCGACGCGGGCGCGGACGTCAACGCGAAGGATGCGATCCAGGACAGCCCGTACCTGTATGCCGGTGCGCGCGGCTATCTCGACATCCTGCGGATGACGCTCGCGCATGGCGCCGACCTGCGCAGCACGAACCGGTATCGCGGCACCGCGCTGATTCCGGCGGCGGAGCGTGGCCATGTGGATGCGGTGCGCACGCTGATCGATGCGGGCGTGAACGTCGACCATGTGAACCGGCTCGGCTGGACCGCGCTGCTGGAGGCGATCATGCTCGGCGACGGCAGCGAGCGGTATGTGCGGATCGTGCAACTGCTCGTGGACGGGCGCGCGAACGTCAATCTGGCCGATTCCAGCGGCGAGACGCCGCTGCAGCATGCGCGGCGGCGCGGGTATGGGGCGATCGAGCGGGTGTTGGTGGCGGCGGGGGCGCGGTAGCGGGCGGTGTGGGCGAAGGGGCAGCGATCAGACCCATACTTCCCGATAGAGATGAAGCGCCTTCGACCACTTGACCAGATTTTTCCAGATGGCGCGAAGTGGCGTGCCCGAGCGCTGGGCAGCTTCCTCGGCTGCTTTCACTACAACCGGCAGCGGGACCTCGTCGAGGATGACAGCGAAATGCGCTTCATACCCGGCGGGGATTTGCCCGGAGGCTAACGCGTCGACGAGCAATCGCTCGGTCAATTCGCTCTTGTGGCTGACGTTTGCGCCAATGACGGCCATGTAAAGACCGCGTTGAGCCGGCCGCGGTCGGGTCATGAGTTCGATGCCGAGCAAGCCTAGCAACGGGATCAGCTTGTTGACGCCGAGATCCTTGAGTTTGCCGTTTTCCAGCTGATTCACGGTGAGGCGAGAAAGTCCGGCGAGCCTGACCAGCCGAGCCTGCGTGAGGTCGAGTTCCGCTCGCCGTTTCGCGACGGCCTGACCGATCTCGTGAAGTTGCATGCGGGCCTTCCTGCACGGATCAATGGCTCATGAATGTAAGGTATATCTTGCATCGCCGGATGTGCCTGCGCATTCGAGCAGCCTTTTTTGCGGTATAGGATGCGGCATCGATTTCCTACGAAAGGCAGCGGGGCGAGGCTTCGTCCTGATTCCCTGTATAGACATCACCATCCAACGGATATCCGGAAAAACTCGCTTTGTGGCAGATGTGCGTCGTAAAGGGTAAACACCGAAAAGCCATGTAAATCCTGCAAGATGGCCTTATTTAAAGCGCCGCCCTATCTTCCCATCCCGATTCCGGAACGCGCCCACCCTCCCTCCACCCCGCCCCCGTTTCCCCCGCTTGCGCTCAAAAATTGAGCGGTCTAGACTGCATCGCAGTTTCATCGAAGTCCCTGTCTTTCGCGCACCGCGCCGGGCATGCCGGCGCAACGCTCCCCACCGGACGCCGGCGTTCGCCCGCCGCGTCGAGACCATCAAGGACACGCCATGAACCGCACTGCAAAGCTCCTCGTTACCGCGCTGGCGTTCGCGCCGCTCGTGTCGTTCGCGCAGGACGCGTCGACGATCCGCTGGGGCATCGACCCCACGTATCCGCCGTTCGAGGCGAAGCAGCCCGACGGCTCGCTCGCCGGCTTCGACATCGACCTGCGCAATGCGATCTGCGAGCAACTGCATGCGAAGTGCGTGTGGGTCGAGCAGGGTTTCGACGGGATGATTCCGGCGCTGCGCGCACGCAAGTTCGACGTGATCATGTCCGCGATGACGGCCACCGACGAGCGGCTCAAGCAGATCGACTTCTCGAACAAGCTGTATGCGTCGCCGGGTGCGCTCGTCGCGCCGGTCGGCTCGAAGCTGCTGCCGACCGCGGAGTCGCTCGCGGGCAAGCGCATCGGGATCGACCAGGGCACGACGCAGGAGGCGTATGCGAAGGCCGAATGGGCGACCAAGGGCGTGACGATCGTCTCGTACCAGAACCAGGACCAGGTGTATCAGGATCTCGTCAACGGCCGGCTCGACGCGACCTTCCAGGACAAGACGCAGGCCGGCTACTCGTTCCTGAAGACGCCGCGCGGCAAGGGCTACGCGTTCGCGGGCCCCGACGTGACCGACGTGCGGATCACCGGCTACGGCGTCGCGATGGGCGTGCGCAAGGGCGACGAAGCGACGAAGAAGCGGCTGAACGACGCGATCGTCGCAATTCGCGCGAACGGCACGTACCAGAAGATCGCCGCCAAATATTTCGACTTCGACATCTACGGCACGAAGCAGCAGCTGACTTCGGCACCGTGATTCCGTGATTCATTCCATCGACAGGCACACCATGACGAGTATCCAGGATCGCGTCGCGCAAGCCGTGACCCCCGAACTGATCGCCGCGTTCCGCGAGGAAGGCGCGGTCTGCATCAAGGGCATCTTTTCGCCCGACGAAGTCGCCGCGCTGCGCGCCGGCATCGACACGAATCTCGCGCAGCCCAGCGAGCGCGCAAAAGTCGCGAGCCGGCCCGACGATCCGGGCTGGTTCTTCGAGGATTTCTGCAACTGGCAGCACAACGACGCGTATCGCGACTTCATCGTGCGCTCGCCGGCGCCGTCGGTCGCCGCCGCGCTGATGGGCAGCGAAAACGTGCGGCTGCATCACGACCACCTGCTCGTGAAGGAGCCCGGCACGCGGCAGCGCACGCCGTGGCACCAGGACCAGCCGTACTACAACATCGAAGGCGATGACAACGTCAGCATGTGGATTCCGGTCGATCCGGTGCCGCTCGAATCGACGCTGGAATTCGTCGCGGGCTCGCATCTCGGGCCGTGGCTGATGCCGCGCACGTTCATGGACAAGGAGGCGAAGTGGTTCCCGGAGGGCAGCCTGGCCGACTTGCCCGACATCGAAGGCGATCGCGCGGCCTTCCCGATCCGCCATTGGGCGCTCGAACCCGGCGACATGGTGTGCTTCCGGATGCTCACGCTGCATGCGTCGGGCGGTACGCAGAACCGTCGCCGCGCGTTCTCGATCCGCTTCGTCGGCGACGATATCCGCCACGCGCCGCGCCGCTGGAAGACGTCGCCCGATTTCCCTGGGCTCGCCGAGCAGCTGCCCGACGGCGCGCCGCTCGATCACCCGCTGTTTCCGGTCGTGTGGTCGCGAGGCGCGGGGCAGGCCGGCGCGATCTGACGCGGGCGAGCACACATGACGAACGCGGCGGCCGTTTCCTGACGAAACGGCCGCCGCGCGCTTTTGTGCGTGGGGAAAAGGATCAGGTCGGGTGGCGTCCGGCGCCCGGCTTGAAGCGCGAGCCGAGCCGGTAGCGGTTGCCCGGATGCAGGAAGTGCACGAACGTGACGGGCTGCCCGTTCGTCCAGGTGCGGCGCGTGAGCGTGAGGCACGGCTCGTCGGCGCGCATGTCGAGCAGCCGCGCCTGTTCGCCGGTCGGCAGCGACGCATCGACCACGTGCTCGATTTCCAGTTCGTAGTGCGACACGTTGTTGTACAGGTACTCGGACGGCGGTTCGACCTGGAAATCCTGGTCGATGAAACCGGGCGCGGCGGCCGGGTTCACGTAGCGATCCTCGAGCTGGATCGGGCGGCCGTTTTCCTCGTGCACGCACACCACATGAAAGACCGGCGTGTTGACCGGCAAGCCGAACGCGGCCGCGACGTCGAACGACGCGGGCTCGCTCGACTGGCTCAGCACGCGGCAGCGATATTCGTGCCCGCGCGCGCGGATTTCGTCGCGGATGTGCGCGATCATCAGCAGGTTCGACTGTGGCTTCACTTCGGCGACGAAGGTGCCGACGCCCGCGATGCGCTTCAGCACGCCTTCCTCGGTCAGCTCGCGCAGTGCGCGGTTGACCGTCATGCGCGCGACGCCGAACTGCGCGGCGAGATCGAGCTCGGACGGAATGCGGTCCCCGGGGCGCCAGTCGCCCGCTTCGACGTTCTGGCGAACGAGCGTCTTGATTTGCTGGAACGGTGCGGTGGCCTTCGTGACCATCGGGGATCCTTGCGCGAAAAGGTGACGATGCTAGTCGTCGTGACTGACGATGACCAGGATCTCCGCCTGCGCGGTGCCGAGGCTGCGCGTGCGGTGCGGGATGAGTGCGTTGAAATAGACTGAATCGCCGGTCTTGAGTTGCACCGTTTCGTTCGGAAATTCGATTTCGACGCGCCCCTTGTGTACGAACAGGAACTCCTCGCCTTCGTGCTCGCGGAACGTCGACGCGACGAATTCGTGCGGCGGATGCACGACGAACGGCAGCATCTTCTTCGGCGCGACGCCGGCCGCGATGCTTTCGAAGCGATGCGCGTGGCTGTCGGCTGCCGCGCCCATCGCCGTGCGCTCGCCGGCGCGCGTGACCGTGATCAGCTCGCGGTTGTGGCTTTCCGAGAACAACTGCTCGACGTCGACATTCAGTGCCTTCGACAGCTTCAGCGCGACCGCGATCGACGGCACGCTCAGGCCGCGCTCGACTTTCGACAGGTAGCTCTTGGTGAGGCCCGTCTCGTCGGCCAGCACGTCGAGCGTCCAGCCCTTCTGTTTTCTGAGCAGCTTCAGGCGAATCGTCATGGGGCGCCGGGTGTCCTTCGAAAAACCGATTGTAACGCATGACACAAAGTGTCCTGTGGTGTATCGTGTGTCATGTTTTCCCGGGAAAGCGGCTGCGGACGGCGCGGCCGGCCCGATCCATTCAGGAGGTGAACATGGCGGAAACGCTGAACCTGACGAAGGAGGCGCTGGTCGCGCTGGCGGAGCGGCGTCTCGACAACGCGGTGGGCGACAGCGGCTGGTCCGCGCGGCAGAAGCTCGCGCTCACGTGCCGGATCCTGTTCGACGCCGGTCACGACTCGGGCCTGGCCGGGCAGATCACCTGCCGCGCAGGCGACGCCGGCACGTACTACACGCAGCGGCTCGGGCTCGGTTTCGACGAGATCTCGGCCGCGAACCTGCTGCGCGTCAACGAGGATCTCGACGTCGTCGACGGCGAGGGCATCCCGAATCCGGCCAACCGGTTCCATACGTGGATCTACCGCGAGCGCCCGGACGTGAACTGCATCATCCATACGCATCCGGCGCATGTCGCGGCGCTGTCGATGCTCGAGCAGCCGCTCGTCGTGTCGCACATGGATACCTGCCCGCTGTACGACGATTGCGCGTTCCTGAAGGAATGGCCCGGCGTGCCGGTCGGCAACGAGGAAGGCGAGATCATCTCGAAGGCGCTCGGCGGCAAGCGCTCGATCCTGTTGTCGCACCACGGCCAGCTCGTGGTGGGCAAGACGATCGAGGAGGCCTGCATCCTCGCGCTGCTGATCGAGCGGGCCGCGAAGCTGCAGCTGCTCGCGATGTCGGCCGGCGAGATCAAGCCGGTGCCGCCGGCGCTCGCGCGCGAAGCGCACGACTGGATTTCGAAGCCGAAGCGCGATGCGGTGACGTTCGACTACTACGCGCGCAGGGCCTTGCGCACGCATCAGGACTGTGTCGCATGAGCAAGCGATTCGTCGCTGCCATGTCTGTTCATCATTGAGGAATACATATCGTGTCCATCCTGTTGAAAGGCATCATTGCCTACCCGGTGACGCCGTTCTCCGCTGACGGCGGCGTCGACCTGAAAGCGCTCGACGCGCTGATCGAGCGCCTGATTGCCGACGGCGTCCACGCGATCGCCCCGCTGGGCAGTACCGGCGAGAGCGCATACCTGTCCGATGCCGAATGGGAGGCGGTCGCCACTGCATCGATTCGTGCGGTGCGCCGGCGCGTGCCGACCGTCGTCGGCATTTCCGATCTCACCACGGCGGGCGCGGTGCGCCGCGCGCGCTTCGCCGAACAGGCCGGCGCCGATGCGGTGATGGTGCTGCCCGTGTCGTACTGGAAGCTCGCCAACGACGAGATCGTCGCGCACTATCGCGCGATCGGCAGCGCCATCGGCATCCCGATCATGCTGTACAACAACCCCGCGACGAGCGGCGTCGACATGTCGCCCGACCTGATCACGACGATCTGCCGGACCGTCGACAACGTGACGATGGTGAAGGAGAGTACCGGCGACATCGGGCGGATGCACCGGCTCGCGCAGTTGAGCGACGGCGCGATTCCGTTCTACAACGGCAGCAATCCGATGGCGCTCGCCGCGCTCGCGGCTGGCGCGGCCGGATGGTGCACGGCCGCGCCGAACCTGAATGCGGCATTGCCGCTGGCGCTGTTCGACGCGATGCAGGCGGGCGACCTGGCGCGCGCGAGGACGGTCTTTCATGCGCAGTTGCCGCTGCTGCAGTTCATCGTCAACGGCGGATTGCCGGTGACCGTGAAGGCTGGCTTGCGCCTGCGCGGCTTCGATGCGGGTGAACCGAGGAAGCCGCTGATGCCGCTGGGCGACGCACGTACGCGCGAACTCGAACGCCTGCTCGCGGCGCTGCCCGACGGTGTGACGACATGAGCGATGCGGCACGGCCGGCGATCTCGGCGGCCATCGGCGCGGTGCGGGTCGGCAAGAGCCGGCCGCTGGCCGGCACGCCGCATGCCAGCGCGATCGACAAGCAGCCGGTCGGCGCGCGTCTGTGGCTGGGCACGCTCGGCTTTGCCGGCGACGAGCAGGCCGATGCGCGGCATCACGGCGGCCCCGACAAGGCGGTCCACCACTATGCGTACGACCACTATGCGTGGTGGTCGGCCCAGATTGGCGTGCGCGACGTGCTCGCGCAACCGGGTGCGTTCGGCGAGAACCTGTCGACGCACGGCGTGACCGAGCGCGACGTGTGTCTCGGCGACGCGTTCACGCTGGGCGGCGCCGTGCTTCAGGTCTCGCAGTCGCGGCAGCCGTGCTGGAAACTGAACGCGCGTTTCGATCATCCGCGGATGGCCGCGCTCGTGCAGCAAAGCGGCCGGACCGGCTGGTACTACCGTGTGCTGCAGGAAGGCTGGGTGGCGCCGGGCGACGTGCTGGCGCTGCATGAGCGCCGCTACCCGCAATGGCCGCTGTCGACCGTGCTCGACGTGCTGTACCGGCGCACGCTCGACGTGGACGCGCTCGATGCGCTGTGCGACGTCCCGATACTGCCGCCCGGCTGGCGCAAGATGCTCGACAAGCGACGGACGGAGCGGCAGGTCGAAGACTGGACGAAGCGGCTCGAAGGGCGTTGACGAGCTGCGCGGCCGCGTGACTCAGTGGCTCGGCAGTTCCCGCACGTCGGTGGTCGGCACCGAGCCGAACGCGTCGCTCAGCGCATAGCCGATCAGCTGTCGCGCGGCCGCCTCGGGCGTCGCGAGCGCGCCGCTCGATTTCAGCTGGTCGAATTTCTCGCGCATCGGGAAGTTGTCTTCGCTGCTCGATCGGATCGTCGCCTGCATGCCCGTATCGACGACGCCCGGCGCGACGCTGCAGATCCGCAGCGCGCGGTTCGCGTCGAGCGCGACTGCGCGTGCATGGTGATCGAGCGCGGCCTTGGTCGCGCAGTAGATGCTCCAGCCGGCATACGCATTGCGTGCCGCGCCGCTCGACACGTGCAGGATCCGGCATTCGGTCGTGGCCGATGCCGCTTGCGCGAGCGCGGCCGACAGCATCAGCGGTGCCGCGACGTTCACGCCGACCGCGCGTGCGACGATCGCCGGGTCTTGCGCGGCGAGCGGGCCGATCGGATCGACGATGCCCGCGTTGTTGAACAGCAGCACGATCGACGCGCCGTCGACGAAGCCGCGTAGCGTGTCGCCGGCCAGCCAGGCCGCGACGGCTGCCGTGTCCGACAGGTCGAGTTCGACTTCGGCGAAGCGGTCGCCGGCTTGCGACGCGAGCGACGGATGGCGGCTGCGCGATACGCCGAGCACGGCGACGCCTTCGAGCAGCAGTTGTTCGGCGAGCGACGCGCCGAGGCCGCGTGTGTGTCCGGTGACGATGGCACGCACGTGCGGTGCGGAAGAGGATGCGGTCATGGTGGTGATCGGGTCGTAGGGGTGAACGGGATGAGTGGTGTCGACGCGCGGTGCGCATGCGTGGCGGCATCGCGTGCGGGACGAGCGATGCGTGGTGTGGCGTGCGAAGGCGGTCGCGCGGCGCAGCGTGCGTCAGGGTAACGCATATCGTACGCCCGCATGCGTGTCGCTCAAACGCCGCCGCGTTCAAGGAGGCGGAATCCGCCGTGCGGCACCGGCTCGCCGATACGTTGGACGAAAGCCGGCTGCGGCAAGTGCGCTCACCGGCACGTCGCGCGGCGCCGGGCCACGCGACGCGAGCTATCATATGGCTCGCCCGTGCGCGATGCCGGACGGGCGGCGACCGTTTCCCTTCACCTGCTGCACGCTGCGACGCCAATCATGAACACCACGCCGGATACGCCCACGCCACGCGCCCTTCGCGAACTCACGCCCCTCGAGGCCCGCATTGTCGGTGTGCTCGTCGAGAAACAGCACACGGTGCCGGACACCTATCCGTTGTCGCTGAACGCGCTGACCGCGGGCTGCAACCAGAAAACCGCGCGCGCGCCGGTGATGAGCGTCAGCGAGGACGAAGTCACGACCGCGCTCGACGGGCTGAAGCACCTGAGCCTCGTGATGGAAGGGAGCAGCAGCCGCGTGCCGCGTTTCGAACACAACGTGAACCGCGTGCTCGGCATCCCGAGCCAGGCGATCGCGCTGCTGACGATCCTGCTGCTGCGCGGCCCGCAGACGGCCGCCGAGCTGCGGCTGAACAGCGCGCGCCTGCACGGTTTCGCGGATATCTCGTCGGTCGAGGCGTTCCTCGATGAACTGGCAGCGCGCACGCAGCCGCTCGTCGTCCGGCTGCCGCGTGCGCCGGGCGCGCGCGAGAACCGCTGGATGCACCTGATGTGCGGCGAAGTGAACATGGCCGACTTCGCGAGCGCGGATGCCGGCGGTGCCGATTCCGTGCCGCCTTCGGAATTCGAAGCGCTGAAGGCCGAACAGAAGCGTCTCGCGGATGAAGTGGCGCGGCTGAATGCGCTGGTTCTGCGGATGGCGAGCGAACTGGGCATCGACGTCGACGTCGATGCCCAAGGCGACGCGTCGTGATGTAGATGGCGGCGGCGCCTGTCTATCGACCGGCTCCGTCGTTGCACAAGCCCGGCCGGGGCGCGATGCGGGTACCGCCCGCATCGCCGCGTTATTTCAGCTTGACGCCCGGTACGAGATAGCGCGAACCGCCCGGTTTCAGGATCGGCGCCAGCGCCGCAAATGGCGCATCGAGTTGCGGCCCGAGACAGGCGCCCATCGCGTGCCCGATGCCGGAGACGCTGAAAGACAGCTTGCCGGGCGCATCGAGTTCGAACGCCAGATACTGCGGGAACACATCGGCACACGCCATCGAATCGCCGTCGCTATCCGTCGGGTGAGCGCCGGATTCGGCCTTGTCGCGCAACCGCGTAATGAAACTCACCAGCGCGGGGCTCGTTGCCGGATCGCCATCCTTGCCCGCCGCAGTCGCATCGATCACGCGATTCCAGTCGAGGTACGTACCGCGCAGCAGGTCGAACGTGACCGGATCGTAGTGATTGTTCGGATGAGCGCCGCCGCAGTACGTACTGCCCGATTCCACGATGCCGAGTGCCGCAGGGGACAGCCACGTGACCGTCACCTGTTCGTCGTCGAAGCCGCCGAGCGAACCGGCGGCCGGCCCGTCGTCGGAATAGCGGGTCGACGCGCATTCGAGCGCGGCGAGACTCATCTGCCAGTGCTGCTGCTCGAGCAGGCGGTTGACCCGTGCCATGACCGCCGGATCGGGATGACGGCTCAGACGCGGATACATGAGCTTCGTGCGCGGGTCGCGCCACATCCGGTACGCGACCGTTCCGTCGCCGATCTCGGGGCCTGCTGGCTGCGCGTGCCCGGCAAGCTTCAGCGTGGCATAGGGCGCCTGCCGCATGTCGATGGCCACGCCGCTTGCGATGCCGCTGCCGACGCCGCCGGCGATGCTGTTGGTGACGGCTTCGACAGCGCCGGGCGCTACCGCGTCGGGATCGTATTCAGCAATGCGCCGCAACGCGAAGCTGCGTGACTTGCCCGAGCGCGCATCGGTCCAGCGGCCGCGATAGCCGGCCTTGTCCCGCGTGCCCTGCCAGGTGGCCGCGGCATGATCGAAATCGGCTTGCTGGCCGAATCCCAATGGACTGCGCGCGTCGTCCGGCAACTGCGTTCGCACGAGCGGCTCCATCAATTCCGCGGGCGTGCCGTGCAGCGGAATATCGACGCCGTGCTGCGCATAGAAGTAGCGGCCCGAGATCGAGCCATCCGCAGCCGGGCGATCGTCGAGTTCCATCACGACGGCGCCGGCGCCCTGCAACGTTCCCTCGTAGACCGTGCGCGGCGCGGCATTCGCGAAGCCTGCGTGCAGCGCGAACAGCACCCAGGCCATCCTGATCAGCGGGCGCATCACCAGCGGCACCCGGTTTGTTCGGACGCGTCGATGTCCAATACTCTGCCGAACGCGGTCTGCTTGCCCGTGCGTGCGCTGGTATAGGTCATCGAATAGATCATCGCGCCCTGCGACATCATCTCGTACCGCCCGTTGATCCTGCCGTCGACCATCTCGACCCAGGTCGTCGTGAACTGGTGCGGGCGGCCCTCGGCGAGCACTTCCTCGTCCACGTGCTCGACCACCAGCGGCAGCGCTGTTTTCGCTTTCGCATAGCGGACCATGCCGCCCGACCAGTCGACGGCGTCGTCGTAGTAGGTGCGCATCTCGAAGCGCACGGGCTTGTCGCCGTCCGATTTGAAGCAGTACACGTCGGTGGAGATCTTGGCGAGCGCGGGCAGCGACGCGCAGAGCAGCAGGGCGGCAAAGGCTTTTTTCATGATGGACCGGTGAAGGATGAAGTGCGGCATCAACCGAGCACGATCCGCGTGGCGCCCGCATCGACGAGCCGGAACAGCAGATCCTCGACGGCCGTCTCGGGTGCGGAGCCGAGATCCGCATTGACGCGCCACCCCTGTTCCGTGCGAACCGGTTCCGACAGGAAGTGAACGATGCCGTGCAGGCCGTCTTCGGCCGGTGCGTTCTCGTCGTCGCCATCGAACCATGCGAAGAACCACGTCTTGAACGCCTCGACCGCCGCGCTTTCGTCGAGACCGTCGGCCTCGATCGCGGCCCAGTCCCACACGAACGGGCGGATCGACACGGCCGCCGTTTCAAGTTCGAATGCCAACGGCTCGAACGACAGTTGCGTGGTGGAATCGACCATCGCCGGCTGGCCGGCCGATTCGCCTTCGGTCGCGATGATGTCGGCCCGGCACGGCAACGCGAGCGGCCCTTCGGTGGCGAGCGTGCCGTCGGCACGCCGGTAGGCCGGTTCGACGATCACGGCCGGCTGTGCAGCCGCTTTCGCGAGCAGGTCGACGTACGGTTGGCGGATGGCGCGGAGCAGTTCGGAGACGGTCATCGTGGCGTATCGGTTGGACAGGGAACGATCGGTTACAGGCAGTGTGCGGCGCGGCCGCCATCGCACGACGCGGCCGCTCGGGTACCGGACAGCCGTGATCGTACGGCACTTCGGCAAAACGCGGACAGTCGGCCGAATGGCCGTAGCACCCCGCATCGCGCGACGACGGGTTTAGACGTTTACCTTCAAACAATGGAAAACGCCCTTCGATTTCCCGTGCGTTGTGCTTCAATTCATCCGGTTTGTACTCCTACTAAAATTACAGATTCAGAACAGCCCGTATTATTTATTCACAGGAGACAGTCGATGGCCTGGAAACGGTTTTGAAGCGACACACAAGATGGTCTGCAACACCGCGAACTTCCTTCGATGAAAGCAGGTTATCCCAGGGGCCCCAACCATGTCCTCCAGACGTTTCATGATGGCCGCGGCGGTCGTATCCGCCACGCTGGCCATGACGGCACCGCCGGCCAGCGCCGCCGCGCCGACCGTATCCGACCCGTTCTACACGTACACCGGCGCCACGCCATTGGCATCGATTCCACCGGGCACGGTGCTCAAGACGCGCAACGTCACCTATCACGTGGCCGGCATCCCCACCGCGCTGACCGCGCAGCAGTTGCTGTATCGCACCAATAACGCGCTGAACCAGCCGGTCGTCAACGTGACGTCGGTGATCCGGAGCCAGGTCAGCAACGGCCAGGCGATCTCGTACCAGTCGGCCTACGATTCGCTGAACCCGTACGACGAGCCGTCGCAGGTGATCGCCGGCGACCGCGACGTAACCAAGGTCATCAACATTGGCACGTTGCTCTACAGCGCGGAATCGATCCCGCTGTCGACGCTGCTGCTGCTCGGCTACAACGTCATCGTGCCCGATACCGAAGGCCAGACGGCCGATTTCGCTGCCGGCCCCGAATACGGGATGACGACGCTCGATTCGATCCGCGCGGCGCTCAATACGCCGTCCACGGGCCTGAACCCGTCGAGCAAGGTCGCGATGATCGGCTATTCCGGCGGCGCGATCGCGACGAACTGGGCCGCGCAGCTCGCGCCGAGCTACGCGCCCGAGATCAACAAGCAACTCGTCGGCGCGGCGGAAGGCGGCGTGCTGGTCGACCCGGCGCACAACCTGCGCTACGTCGACGGCAGCATCGTGTGGGGCGGCGTGGCCGCGGCCGCGCTGGCCGGGCTGTCGCGCGGCTACGGCTTCGACCTGACGCCCTATCTCAGCGATACCGGCGTCGCCGTGTTCAAGGACATCCAGAGCCAGTCGCTCGCATACATCCTGCCGAAGTACACGGGGCTGCACTGGGGCACGCTGTTCAAGCCGCAATACGCGAACGACATCAACAGCATTCCCGTGTACGTGACGTATGCGAACAAGGTGAATGCCGGGCTGGCCGCATCGCCGACGATCCCGATGTTCATCGGCCAGGGCACGGCGGGTGCACTCGATGGCACGTTCAGCAGCCAGGTGGGCGACGGCGTGATGATGGCGTACGACGTGCGTGCGCTGGCGCAGAAGTTCTGCGCGAGTGGCACCCCGGTCACGTACAACGAGTATCCGCTCGAGCACGCGGGCGCGATCGTGCCGTGGGTGGCCGGCATGCTGCCGTGGCTCTACGACCGTTTCAACGGGAAAGCCGCGCCGAGCAATTGCTGGCTGACGTCGCTGCTGCCGAGCAATTCGCTGGCGCCCGAGACGCTGCACTAGGCAACACGCCGCGCGACGTGACGCATGACCGGGCGACCCTTCGCGGGTCGCCTTTTTTCGTTGGGCCTTTTGATTTCCGTCGCGCTGCCGTCATCCCGCCGCGCCCGCCCCCTGCCGCAACCCGCCGCCGCCCCGCCCGGGTGCCATAATCGAGCCTGCCCATCATTCCAGACGTCCCCCGGAGAATCACCATGCAGAACCTCGACAATCCTTCCCACGATCGCGAGGTAGGCAGCGCCGACGCGACGCAGGACACCACGCGCATCGACGACGTCCGCATCGGCGCCGTGCGCCCGCTGATTTCGCCGGCGCTGCTGCTGGACGAACTGCCGGTGCCGGCCGCCACGCAGACGCTCGTCGAGGACACGCGTCGCGCGATCGGCGACATCCTGCACGGCCGCGACGACCGGCTGCTGCTCGTCGTCGGCCCGTGCTCGATCCACGATCACGACCAGGCGCTCGATTACGCGCGCCGCCTGAAGATCGCCGCCGATGCGCTGAAGGACGACCTGCTGATCACGATGCGCGTCTACTTCGAGAAGCCGCGCACGACGGTCGGCTGGAAGGGCTACATCAACGATCCGCGCCTCGACGGCAGCTTCCGCATCAACGAAGGGCTGCGCGCCGCGCGGCAACTGCTGCTCGACATCAACGCGCTGGGCCTGCCGGCGTCGACCGAATTCCTCGACCTGCTGAGCCCGCAGTACATCGCCGACCTGATCGCGTGGGGCGCGATCGGCGCGCGCACGACCGAGAGCCAGAGCCATCGCCAGCTCGCGTCGGGCCTGAGCTGCCCGATCGGCTTCAAGAACGGCACCGACGGCGGCGTGCAGGTCGCGTCCGACGCGATCGTCGCCGCGGCCGCGAGCCATGCGTTCATGGGAATGACGAAGATGGGGATGGCCGCGATCTTCGAGACGCGCGGCAACGACGACGCGCACGTGATCCTGCGCGGCGGCAAGAACGGCCCGAACTACGACGCCGAGCATGTCGAGGCGAGCTGTGCAGTGCTGCGCAAGGCCGGCTTGCGCGAGCAGGTGATGGTCGACTGCTCGCACGCGAACTCGAACAAGTCGCACGACCGGCAGATCGACGTCGCGCAGGATCTCGCGCGGCAGCTGTCGCAGGGCGAGCAGCGGATCGTCGGCGTGATGGTCGAGAGCCATCTCGAGGCCGGGCGCCAGGACCTGAAGCCGGGTGTACCGCTGAAGTACGGCGTATCGATCACGGATGCATGCCTGAGCTGGACGCAGACGGAACCGGTACTCGACGTACTGGCCGACGCCGTGCGGCAACGACGCGCGCAGTCGCGCAACGCGTGACGGGGGCGATGCCGACATGACCGAATTCCCGTCCGACGCACCGGCCATGCCGGGCGAACCGGCTGCTTCCGGCCCGACGGAATCGATGGCATCGACGGCACCGGTGCCGCCCGGCAAGCTGTTCACGATGGCGGGCGTCGGCTGGGCGGCATTTCTCGGCTCGCCGCTCGCCGGCGGCATCCTGCTCGCGGCGAACGCGCGGCGCCTGGGCCACCGCGCGCTCGCGCAGCGGCAGATTCTCGTCACGGCGCTCGTCACGCTCGTGTCGATCGTGCTGTATGCAGCGGCGGACATACCGGAAACCTCGGTGGTGCCGCACGCGCTCGTGCATGCGGTCGTCATTGCCGGTCTCGCCGGGACGATTTTTTACGGACGGCACGCGCAAGGCGCAGCCGTCGACGCGCACCGGGCCGCCGGCGGCGCGCTGCAATCGAACTGGCGCGCGGCGGGCATCGGCCTGCTGACGCTGCTCGGCGTCTGGCTGTCGATTGCCGTGGCGATCGTGGTGCTGGGTGTCGCGGGCGTGCTGAATTTCGACAACGACCTGCGGCTCGTGCGCAATTATCCGGCGCCTGCGGAGCTGCGTTTGCCTGCGGGATGGCGGGTCGCGAACCAGCCGGAGGATCGCGGCGACGCGACCTACCGGATCCGTCGTTTCAGGTTCGGGATGATGTCGGCGGGGATCGAGTTCGTCATCGGCGACAAGAGCGACGACACGATGTCGAGCTTCTGCGAAGAGATGGTCGATGCGGTCAAGGACAGTGGCAGTGCGGTCGATTGGTCGCACGCGGGGAACGGCACGATAGCGGGCCGGCCCGCAACGATGTGTGAGCACAAGGGGGCGCTCAACGATGAAATCGTGCACCAGGCGGCCGTGCTGACCTCCGGCGACACGAAGACTTGCGCGCTGATCTACACGGCGCGCGAGGAAAACTACGCGCGTTATCTGCCGGAGTTCGACCGCGTGCGCGATTCGTTGCGGTGTCCGTAATGTCGCCGTCGCGCGGGGCGCGTGACGGGGGCTGCGTCATCGCGTCCGATGCAGCGTTTCGCGAGTGGCGCTAACATGGGCCGGTGCGATGCGTCGTGCGCGAGCCGCCGTGCTTCACGCGGCGCAGGCACGGAGGCGGCTTGGCCGGCCGCCGACACCGACAACAATTCACCGGAGTACATGACAGCATGGCTTTCTACAAGACCCTCATCGCAGCAACCGTCCTCGCATCGAGCGTCAGCGCACACGCGCAGATCGCGGGCGCGCAGCCGATCAGCGTGACCGTCGAGCAATCGCAGGCACTGCTCGAAGGCTGGAGCGTGAAGAAGAGCGTGCTCGGCAAAGCCGTCTACAACGACGACAACCAGAAAGTCGGCACCGTGCGCGACCTGATCGTCGCACCGGACGGCTCGGTGTCGGCGGCGATCGTGTCGGCCGGCGGCTTCCTCGGCGTGGCCGCGCATGACGTCGCGGTGCCGATCGCATCGCTCGACGTGCGCAAAGGCAACATCTACCTGCCGGGTGCGACGAAGGATGCGCTGAAGGCGACCCCGGCGTTCCAGTACGCGAAGGTGCCGTCGCCGCCGAAGCCGAAGAAGATCGACGAAAAGCAGTGAGCAAGCGCTGACTTGCACGGCCCGGCGCGCGATGCGCCGGGCCTCCCGTCCGTGATCAGCCGCTCGATGGATCGTCCGGCGGCGCGAGCGCCACGACGTGGCTGATGCCTTCGTGCGCCATCTTCGTATAAGGGCTGAAGCGTTCCGTATTGCGGACGAGTTCTTCCGCCACCGTGCGCTCGACGCCCGGCAGCCGCACGCGGATGTTCGCGCTCAGCATGAACAGCCCATCCACCGGATCGCGGCAGAAGTCGACCGAGGCGCGGACCGAAGCGCCGGCGATCGACACGCCGGCCCGCGCGGCGAGCAGGCTCAGCGCCCCGTGAAAGCACGCCGCATAGCTTGCGGCAAACAGCTGCTCCGGGTTCGGGCCGTCGCCCGGCCCGCCGAGCGCGGACGGCAGGCGCAGCTCCACATCGAGACGGCCGTCGTCGGAACGCGCAACGCCCGACGCGCGGCCGTGCTCCGCCGCCCCACCCGTGACGGTCACCGTCGTCGAATAGAGCGTCTGCGGTTCCCGCCCGCGATACTTGTCGAGCAGCGAGAGCGGCGGCGGGCGCAGCGGCGTCATGGCGTGCGTGATCCTGCGGTGCGGCTCAGCGCGCGGGCTGGCTTTTCTGGAACCACGTGTCGAAGGTCGTCGCACCGAGGCGCGCGCCGGGCCCGGGGACGAGCGTGTCGTCCTGCAGCATCGCGCCGAAGTAATCGGCGCCGGCGTCCCTGACGACCGTGCGCGGGTCGTGCGTGACCTTCAGGAAATGGTCGACCAGGTCGGCGATCCGCACCCGATCGGGGCCGCCGATTTCGACGATGCCGTTGCGCGGTGCGTCGAGCGCGACATCGGTGACGGCGGCCGCGACGTCGTCCGATGCGATCGGCTGGAAGAACGCGGTGGTCTGCCGCGTGGTGTCGCCTTCGGCGCTTGCCTGGGCGATCGCGCCGACGAATTCGAAGAACTGCGTCGAGCGCACGATCGTGTATGGCACACCTGCTGCGCGGATCAGGTCTTCCTGAATGATCTTGCCGCGGAAATACGCGCTTTGCTGCAGGCGGTCGGTGCCGACCACCGAGAGCGCGACGTGATGGCGCACGCCCGCCGCGCGCTCCGCGGCGAACAGGTTGCGTCCCGACGTTTCGAAGAATGCCTTCACGGCCGCTTCCTCGAACGACGGCGAGTTCGCGAGATCGACCACGACGTCCGCGCCCGCCAGCGCGTCGCCCAGCCCCGCGCCCGTGATCGTATCGACGCCTGTCGACGGCGCGGCCGCCATGGCGTCGTGGCCGCGCGCGATCAGGTTTCTGACGACTTTACTGCCGATGAGGCCGGTACCACCAATCACGACGATCTTCACGATTGCTCTCCTTGAACGGGCGCGCGAGATGCGCGCCGCATGAATCGGTCGAAGCCGGCGCGCATCGCATTCGCGCGCGTGCGCCGGCACCTTGCCGAACGGCGTGCCCCGTTGCCCGCACGCTGTTCGACCAGCCCGCATCGTAGGCAGACGCCGCGCGATCCGGTAGAGCCTCGCAGGTGCTCACGATGTTGTTTCGAATGCATCAATCGACCGTCTCCAGCGGCGCCGTCGTCGTCATCGTGGTCATCGTCGTCAGGCACTGCAGATCGCGCGCGCGCGTCTGCTCGATCATGTAGTCGATGAACACGCGTATGCGTGTCGGCAGATGCTTGCGGCTCAGGTAACAGAGATAGTGTCCGCCGTCGTCCGGCGCGTGCTGGCCGAGGCAGCTCACCAGTTGCCCGTCGGCGAGCAGGTCGCACACCTGGTACGCCGGCAGTTGCGCGATGCCGAGCCCGTCGAGCGCCGCGCGTACGACCAGATCCATGTCGTTGAAGGTGTGATGCGCGGCGAGCTGGCGCTGCTGCGTCAGCCCGTCGACCTTGAATTCCCATTCCGTCACGCGACCCGACGCGGTGCGCAGGTTGATGCAGCGATGCTGCGCAAGCTCGTCCACATGACGCGGCAAGCCGTGCCGGTGCAGGTACGACGGCGACGCGCAGACGATCATCTGCATCGGAATCAGCTGGCGCGCGACGATCGCGCTGTCTTCCATGCGGCCGTCGCGAAACTCGACGTCGATGCGGTCGGCGGAGAAATCGGCCGGCCGGTCGTTCAGCAACAGCTCGAGCGTGATGTCCGGATACTGCGCATGGAAATCGCGCAGCAGCGGCGCGATGATCTTGCGGCCGAAGCCGGGCGTCGAGCCGATCCGCAGGTGTCCGCTCGGCGGGCCGCTGCGCAGCTCGCGCATGTCCTCGAGCGCCTGCGCGAGATGTTCGATGCCGGGCCGGCAGTTCTCATAGAAGAGTTCGCCTTCGCGCGTCAGCGACATGCTGCGTGTCGTGCGCTGGAACAGGCGCGCGTCGAGCCGGTCCTCGAGCCGCTGCACGTGGCGGCTGACCGACGAGCGGCCGACGCCGAGGCGATCGGCGGCGCGGGCAAAGCTGCCTTCGGTGACGACGGCAAGAAAGGTGACGACACCGGCGTAGCAGGTCGAGAAGCTGCGCGCAAAAGGGTCGTCGGCGTCAGGGCGGCGGATGGAGGTGTCTGACATGGAGGCGCTGGATTCGTGGTGTCCATATGCGACTAGACGTTTCAGCATTGCCGCCTGTGACACCGCCCGCCGCATTTTTTAAAAAAGGGACGCGGCGGCGTGCCGGCCGGTTATTTTTCCGGCACGAGCACGGGTGCGCCCTTGTCCTTCAACAGCAGCACGATGAACTTCGCAGGTTTCGTGCGGCTCGCGTTGCGTCCGACCGTATGCAGGTCGTCGGGCCCCTCGTAGAAGGTCTGGCCCGGCTTCAGCGTGACGGGCTCGCCGCCCTTCACCTGCATCACGATCGAGCCCTCCACGACATAGACGAACGCCTCGGCGTGGTGACGGTGGACGGGGTCGACCGCGCCGGGCGGATATTCGACCGAGATCATCTCGGCTTCCTTGCCCGGATATTCGGTGAGCGGCTTCGTCATCAGCGGAGTGACGATGGCGGAAGGCGCCGCGTGGACGGCGCCGGCGGTGGCGGCCGCGACGACGAGCGCGGCCGCGGCGGCATGTTTCAAGCGAATCATCGGAGGGATTCCAGTGATACCGCCGGCCGGCGGCCGGCGGCGAAGGAGGGCAGCGGCCCGAAGCCGGGCGCGGGCGTCAGGCGAGATTCGCCTTGTCGAGGCCGTAGGCCTTGTCGGCCGAGCCCGGTAAGGTCCGGAACGCGACATTGGCGCGGTTCCAGCCGTTGATCGCCATCACTTCGAACGTCAGGTCCGACAATTCCTTCTCGGACAACTGGCCGCGCACGCGATCGTAGACGTCGTCCGGCACGCCGTGCTCGGGCAGTTTCGTCAGCACTTCGGTCCACGCCAGCGCGGCCCGCTCGCGCGGCGAGAACAGCGTCGATTCGCGCCACGTGGCGAGATGGTGAAGGCGCAATTCGCGCTCGCCGTGAAGGCGAGCCTCCTTCACGTGCATGTCGAGGCAGAATGCGCAGCCGTTGAGTTGCGACGCGCGCGCCGACACGAGATCACGGATCGATTCCTCGATCGCGCTGCTGCGCAGCAAGTTGCTGAGTTCGAGGAATTGCTTGAACAGCTCCGGCGATTGATGCATGTAGTTGAGACGCTGCGTCATGATTTCTCCTGGCGACGAAGAGGCTTGCCCGCGCTCGGCGGGTGTCATGGGGCGGCAGGGCGCCGCGCGAAATCATCTTAGGAGCGCGTGGCGGCGCGCGGTAGCCACGCAGAGGGACGCATCGTGTTGCGCGCGCTGCACCAATGCCCCATCGAGCGGTGCACGGCGCGCGCGTCGCGCTTCAGCCGGTCGGTCGTCAGGCGCTAGCCGGCGCCGCACGCGGCCGCGATGCGCGCGAGCTTGTCGGGGTTGCGCTGCACGAGAATCCGTACGATGCGCGTGCCGTCCGTCTCGAACGCAATCGCGGATTCGAGCTGACCGGCGATGAAGCGCAGCATCGCCCACTCGTCGTTCAACACGACCGGACGCATTTCGACGCCGCTGCCGCAGCGCAACCACGTCGCGTAGAACAGCTGGGCGATGCGGCGACCGCCGACCATCGGTTTCGGGAAACTCTGGACCTTGCCGCCGCCGTCGCCGATCAGCATCGCGTCTTCGGCGAGGAGCGCCTGGATCGACGGAAAATCGCCTTGCGCGAGCGCGTGCGAAAAGGTTTGCAGCAGTTGCCGGTGCGTTTCACGCGGCACGATGTGGCGCGGCCTGTCGTCGTCGCGCAACTGGGCCTTCGCCCGGCTGACGAGCTGCCGGCATGCGGCTTCGGATTTGCCGATCGCGTCGGCAATCTCGTCGTAGTCGGCATCGAACACTTCGCGCAGCAGGAAGGCCGCGCGCGCTTCCGGCGCCAACCGTTCGAGCAGCAGCAGGTACGCGACCGACACGTCGTTCGCGCGTTCCGTCATTTCCTCGGGCGTCGCGGGCGATTCGCCGAGTTCCGGTTCGGGCAGCCAGATCCCCGTGTAATGCTCGCGCCGGATCTTCGCGGCGCGCAGGCGGTCGATCGAGGTGCGTGTCGTGACCGAGACGAGCCACGCTTCGGTGTTGTCGATCCTGTCGCGCGCTGCGTCGTGCCACCGCAGCCAGACGTCCTGCACGATGTCCTCGGCGTCCGCGACGGAACCGAGCATCCGGTACGCGATCTTCTGCAGGCGCGGACGGAGTGCCTGGAACGTGTGTGCGTCGTCGGCCGTCACAGCCACACCCCGCTGAACCCGAACGCAACCGGCCCGCTCAGCAGCACGCTACCGGCGCCATCCCAGCGCACCGTGACGTCGCCGCCGTCGCATTCGACGCGCACCGACGCATCCAGCAGCCCGCGCCGGATGCCATTGACGACCGCCCCGCACGAACACGATCCCGAACCGAGCGGCACGCCGCCGCCGCGCTCCCAGATGCGCAGGCGAATATGCGTGCGATCGACGACCTGAACGAAGTGCACGTTGGTTTTCTGCGGAAACAGCGGATGCGTTTCGATGGCCGGGCCGAGCGCCGCGACGTCGATCGCGCGGAGATCGTCGACGAAGAACGTGCAATGCGGATTGCCCATGTTGCACGCGGCCGGCGCGCCGGGCAGCGGCAGCGCGAGGGTGTCGAGTGCCTCGGCGAGCGGCACGTCCCGCCAGCCGGTGAGCGGCCTGCCCATCTCGACCGTGATCAGGCCGTTCGCCTCCGTCGAGCACACGAGATACCCGCGGGGAGTCCGCAGCACGAGCGACGACAGGCCGGTTTCCCGCATCAGGTGCCACGCGACGCCGCGTGTCGCGCTGCCGCAGGTATCGAGCGGCGAGCCGTCGGCGTTCCAGAACGCGACGCGGGCCGCCGCGTCGTCGCAGTCGGACACGACCGCGAGCTGGTTGAAGCCGATACCGCGCTTCCGGTCGCCCATTTGCCGGGCGAGGCCGCCGTCGATCGCATGCGGGGTGCCGCGCAGGTCGACGATCGCGAAGTCGTCGCCGTTCGCGTGCATTTTCTGAAATCCGATCGGCATGGCGGTTCCGGTATCAAGGCAGGCGAACACTGTAAGGGGTGCGCCGGCCAGGATCAATGCCGTTCGAGTGCGGGGCCGTGCAGCGCCGTGAGATTCGAAGCACCCGGCGCAAGACCTGCCGCCCGATTGCCGATCACGTCGTCGCCACGCCGCCCGGGCTCGTCGCACGCCGCTTGGGGGACACCCCAATTCCGAATGAAATCGTAAGGCATGTAATATAAATGAAAGATCAATTCGGATCTGTCCGTAGTCGTGACTCCCGCGCGCTCGCGTAACGGATCCGACCCTCCGCCACGCGTCATTCCCGCCTTCAGCAGAAACGCCTCATGGAAAAATTCGTCGATTCGCTCAACGGTGTCATCTGGAGCCCCGCGCTCATCTTTCTCTGTCTTGCCGCGGGGCTGTATTTTTCGCTGCGCACGCGCTTCGCGCAGGTGCGCCACTTCATCGAGATGCTGCGCCTGATGCGTGGCAGCAAGGCGTCAGCGGAAGGCGTGTCGTCGTTCCAGGCGCTGGCGATGTCGCTGTCGGGGCGCGTCGGCACGGGCAACATCGCGGGCGTCGCGACGGCCATCACGTTCGGCGGCCCCGGCGCGATGTTCTGGATGTGGCTCGTCGCGTTCCTCGGCGCGAGCACCGCGTTCGTCGAATCGACGCTGTCGCAGATCTACAAGGTGCGGCGCGAAGGGCAGTATCGCGGCGGCCCCGCGTATTACATCGAGAAGGGGCTCGGCATCCGCTGGTATGCGATCGCGTTCGCGATTGCCACCGTGCTCGCGTGCGGGCTGTTGCTGCCGGGCGTGCAGGCGAACGGGATCTCGTCCGCGATCGAGAATTCCTTCGGCATCGCGAAGCCCGTCACCGGCGCGGTGCTCGTGCTGCTGCTCGGGCTGATCATCTTCGGCGGCGTGAAGCGGATCGCGCGCGTCGCGGAAATCGTCGTGCCGTTCATGGCGCTCGGCTACATCCTGATCGCGTGCGTCGTGATCGCGCTCGACATCGAGCGCCTGCCGGGCGTCGTCAAGCTGGTGTTCGAAAGCGCGTTCGGCTTCGAGGCCGGCTTCGGCGCGGTGCTCGGCATGGCGATCCAGTGGGGCGTGAAGCGCGGCGTCTATTCGAACGAAGCGGGGCAGGGCACGGGCCCGCACGCGTCGGCGGCCGCCGAAGTGACGCACCCGGCGCAGCAGGGGCTCGTACAGGCGTTCTCCGTCTACGTCGATACGCTGTTCGTCTGCTCGGCGACGGGCTTCATGATCCTGATCACCGGCGCGTACAACGTGGTCGCGCCGGGCGGCCGCGCGCTGTTCTCGGGCGCGGCCGGCATCGAGGCCGGCCCGGGCTACACGCAGATGGCCGTCGAATCGGTGCTGCCCGGCTTCGGCGCGGCGTTCGTCGCGATGGCGCTGTTCTTCTTCGCGTTCACCACGATCCTCGCGTACTACTACATCGCGGAAACCAACGTTGCATACCTGAGCCGTGCGCGCAGCAGCGCCGCGGGCACGTTCGTGCTGCGCGGGGTGATCCTGCTTGCCACGCTGTACGGCGCGGTGAAGAGCGCGAGCGTCGCGTGGGCGCTGGGCGACATCGGCGTCGGGTTGATGGCGTGGCTCAACATCGTCGCGATCCTGCTGCTGCAGAAACCGGCGCTCAAGGCGCTGCGCGACTACGAAGCGCAGAAGCGCGCGGGACGCGAGCCGTCGTTCGATCCGGCTGCGCTCGGCATCAAAAACGCGACGTTCTGGGAGAAGCCGAAGGCGGCAAGCGGCGCGCGCGACAACCGGGCGGAGCCGGTCGTGGCAGCCGAGCGGCAGTCGTAGCAAAGCATCACGTGGCGATGCGCCGTCAGCGAGGGCGGCGGCGCGCGACGCGGGTTTCATTCGTTTCACACCAGCGGCCGGCACCTCTGTTGCCGGCCGTTTTGCATCGTGCCGCGCCTCGAAGGCCGGTGCGTTTCCCGACCTTTCCGCCCGAACGTTGCGCACAGGTCGGCCGTTTTGCATCGTGCCGCGCCTCGAAGGCCGGTGCGTTTCCCGACCTTTCCGCCCGAACGTTGCGCACAGGTCGGCCGTTTTGCATCGTGCCGCGCCGGGCAGGCCGATGCGTTTCCCGACCTTTCCGCCCGAACGTTGCGCACGCATCTACGTAATTCTACGTAGCTCCGCATACGTAGTTAACCGCTTGTAAGCCGCCCCGGTCGCACGGAATACTACGGCCCATCGCTCCGGTCTCAACGAGACCGGGGCACGACGCATCGACGTCACGTGTATGCGGCACCCTCGCCGCATGCCATCTAAAACCACATTGGAGACCAGGAGACGCCATGAATCGGGCTTCCAGTACCCTGCTCTGGATTGCGGTCGCGCTGCTCGGCGCGTTCGCGTTCGGCACGATCGCACTCGCACACGGCGAGCGCGTCAGTGCCCTCTG
Source organism: Burkholderia sp. Se-20378 (assembly GCF_017104665.1). NCBI lineage: Bacteria > Pseudomonadati > Pseudomonadota > Betaproteobacteria > Burkholderiales > Burkholderiaceae > Burkholderia > Burkholderia sp. Se-20378. The sequence continues at coordinate 27,219 of NZ_JAAGPG010000044.1, forward strand.
GATCGTGATCGCCGCAGTCTGCGTGTATCTGATCGCGTATCGCTTCTACAGCCGTTTCATCGCCAGCAAGGTCATGCAGCTCGACGGGCTGCGGATGACGCCGGCCGTCAAGTACAACGACGGCCTCGACTACGTGCCGACCAACAAGTACGTGCTGTTCGGCCATCACTTCGCCGCGATCGCCGGCGCCGGCCCGCTCGTCGGGCCCGTGCTCGCCGCGCAGATGGGCTACATGCCCGGCATGCTGTGGATCCTGGCCGGCGTCGTGTTCGCCGGCGCGGTGCAGGACTTCATCGTGCTGTTCATCTCGACGCGCCGCGACGGCCGCTCGCTCGGCGATCTCGTCAAGATGGAGCTCGGCACGGTGCCCGGCGTGATCGCGCTGTTCGGCGCGTTCCTGATCATGGTGATCATCCTCGCGGTGCTCGCGCTGATCGTCGTGAAGGCGCTGACCAATTCGCCGTGGGGCACGTTCACCGTCGCCGCGACGATTCCGATCGCGCTGTTCATGGGCGTCTACACGCGCTACATCCGTCCGGGCCGCATCGGCGAAGTGTCGATCATCGGCTTCGTGCTGCTGATGGCGTCGATCGCGTTCGGCCAGCACGTGCACGATTCGCCGACGCTCGCCGCGTGGTTCACGTTCACGGGCACGCAGCTCACGTGGATCCTGATCGGCTACGGCTTCGTTGCCTCGGTGCTGCCGGTGTGGCTGCTGCTCGCGCCGCGCGACTACCTGTCGACCTTCCTGAAGATCGGCACGATCCTCGGCCTCGCGATCGGCATCCTGGTCGTCGCGCCGGAACTGAAGATGCCCGCGCTGACGAAGTTCGTCGACGGCACGGGCCCCGTGTGGTCGGGCGGCCTGTTCCCGTTCCTGTTCATCACGATCGCGTGCGGCGCGGTGTCGGGCTTCCACGCGCTGATCTCGTCGGGCACGACGCCGAAGCTGATCGACAACGAAACCAACGCGCGCTTCATCGGTTACGGCGCGATGCTGATGGAATCGTTCGTCGCGATCATGGCGCTGGTCGCCGCGAGCGTGATCGAGCCGGGCATCTACTTCGCGATGAACGCGCCGGCCGCCGTGCTCGGCACGACGCCGGAAGCGGTGGCCAACACCGTCACGCAATGGGGCTTCGTGCTGACGCCTGACATGCTGACGCAGACCGCGAAGGCCGTCGGCGAAACGACGATCATCGCGCGTGCGGGCGGCGCGCCGACGCTGGCCGTCGGCATGGCGCACATCCTGCACCAGGTGATCGGCGGCGAAGCGATGATGGCGTTCTGGTATCACTTCGCGATCCTGTTCGAGGCGCTGTTCATCCTGACGGCCGTCGACGCCGGTACGCGTGCGGGCCGCTTCATGCTGCAGGATCTGCTCGGCACGTTCCACCCGGCGCTCAAGCGCACCGAGTCGCTGCCCGCGAACCTGGTCGCCACCGCGCTGTGCGTGGCCGCGTGGGGCTACTTCCTGTACCAGGGCGTGGTCGATCCGCTCGGCGGCATCAACACGCTGTGGCCGCTGTTCGGCATCTCGAACCAGATGCTCGCCGCGATCGCGCTGGTGCTCGGCACCGTCGTGCTGTTCAAGATGAAGCGCGAGCGCTATGCGTGGGTGACGATCGTGCCGACCGTGTGGCTGCTGATCTGCACGCTGACCGCCGGCTGGCAGAAGATTTTCGACGCGAACCCGAAGGTCAGCTTCCTCGCGCATGCCGCGAAGCTGCAGGCCGCGGTGGACGAAGGCAAGGTGCTTGCCCCGGCGAAGTCGATCGCGCAGATGAAGCGGATCATCTTCAACGACTACATCGATGCGGCGCTGGCCGGGCTGTTCATCTTCGTCGTCGTGGCGATCGCGGTGTACGGCGTGATCGCCGTGCTGCGCGCGCGCCGCGAGTCGAAGCCGACCGTGCGCGAGACGCCGTACGAAGCCATGCCGGCCGCGCAGGCGCTCGGCAGCGGACGTTAAGGGGAGGCCGCGATGTTCAGCGATCTTGGCAGCGACCTGCGCAGCGCGGGGCGTTACCTCGGGCAGGCGTTGCGGCTGATGGTCGGCCTGCCCGACTACGACACCTACGTCGCGCACATGCGCGCGACCCATCCGGACCGCGAGCCGATGACGTACGAGGAATTCTTCCGCGAGCGTCAGAATGCGCGGTATGGATCGGGAGCGGGGAAGTGTTGTTGAGCTCGACTGCCCGGGCAGTTTGGTAATCGAAAGGGAAGCGCCGCGATGAATGTCGCGGCGCTTTTTTCATTGGCGGGCCGGCGGCGCGCTTCGCCGTTTGCCCGAGCGCAGCACGGCAAAATCCGCCGGCCGGTATCATAGGGTTCATTTTTCCCGATGGACCCGCAGGAGAACACGTCGTGCATGTCGGTGAGCGTTTCAACAGCATTTCCCATCTCGTCGGCGCGGTGCTGTCGGTGGTCGGTCTCGTGGCGCTCGTGACGATGGGCGCGCTCGAGGGCGATCCGTACAAAGTCGTGAGCTTCAGCGTGTACGGCGCGATGCTGATCCTGCTTTACGCAATCTCGACGCTGTACCACAGCGTGCGCAATCCGCGCCTGAAAGCGATCCTGCAGAAGTGTGACCACTCGGCGATCTACCTGCTGATCGCCGGCAGCTATACGCCGTTCACGCTGGTCACGCTGCGCGGACCGTGGGGCTGGTCGCTGTTCGGCGTGAGCTGGGGGCTGGCCGTGTTCGGGATCGTGCAGGAGCTGACGCTCGGGCGGCGTACGCGCCTGCTGTCGATGATCCTGTACGTGGCGATGGGCTGGCTCGCGCTCGTCGCGGTGCGTCCGCTGATCCATGCGCTGCCGCCGGTCGGTACCGCGTGGCTCGTGGCCGGCGGGTTGATCTACAGCGCGGGGATCTACTTCTTCATCAACGACGAACGCATTCGCCACGGGCACGGCATCTGGCACCTGTTCGTGCTGGCCGGGAGCCTGTGCCAGTTCGTCAGTGTCGCGATGTATGTTGCGTGAGTGGCGGGCTGCACTGACCACAACACGATGAGCAGCCGGCGCGCCTGCCAGAGCATGTTCTAGCGGCGCGCGGCGGTCCGCAACTGCGCGGCCGTTTCGCCCGGTGCCGGTGCCGGCCGCGCCGTAATCCACCATGTCGCGGCGGCGAGTGCCGACAATCCGGTCGCGATGCCGAGCGTCACCCGCATCGCCGCCGGAAACGGCTGCAGCGTCGCGATGCACGCGCCGAAGATCGCCACACCGAGCGCCGATCCGCTCTGACGCGCCGCG
>NZ_JAAGPG010000465.1:0-6501 GCF_017104665.1 Burkholderia sp. Se-20378
GGGCGCCCCCGGGACCCCGGCGGCGCGCGGGCGCTGGGTCGGGCGCGCCGACGGCAGCGGCTTCGACCCGGCTGCCGTACCCATCGGCATGGGGCTCGGCAACCTGCGCTGGCGCGCGGATGCGCTGCCCGGCGGCATGCTCGACATCGCGTCGGGCGCGGACGGCACGCGCGTGACCGTCCACTTCAATCCGATGGAGACGGCATGACCACCATCCTGATCGCGGATGACCACGCAGTCGTGCGCGAAGGCATCCGCGGGCTGTTGCGGCTCGATGCGTCGTTCGAGATCGTCGCGGAGACCGACGACGGCGCATCGACGGTCGAGCACGTGCGCGCGCATCGTCCCGACGTGCTGCTGCTCGACCTGATGATGCCCGGCATGGGGCACGCGGGCGTGCCCGCCGTCATTCGCGCGATCCGGGCAGCCAGCGCCGAGACGCACATCATGGTGCTGACTTCGTCGGACGACGATGCGCTCGCCCTCGCCGCGATCGACGCCGGCGCCGATTCGTTCCTGCTGAAATCGATGCGCGGCGAGCGTCTGCTGCAGGCGATCCATGCGGCCGTCCACGGCGAACCGACGCTGCACCCCGGCATCGCGCAGCGCATGATCGGCGCGGTGCGCAAGCCGCCGCGCAGCCCGTTCGCCGCGCTGACCGCGCGCGAACTGGAGGTGCTGCGCTGCCTGGCCGAGGGCGGCAGCAATGCACGCATCGCCGCGACGCTCGGCATCACGGAGAAGACCGTCAAGACGCATCTCGGCAACGTGATGTCGAAGCTGCATCTGTCCGACCGCACGCAGGCCGTCGCGCTCGCGTGGCGGGAAGGACTGATGGCGCCGAAGCCCTGACGTTCGCTGGCGGCAACGCGTCCAGCTCCCCAACCCGCATTCCCGCATCGCGCAACCCGCCTGGGCGATACGCCCCGTCTGCGACTTTGGTCGCATCCTTTCCGGCCCGAACACACGACCTTCGCCCGATGTGCCGATGCGGCAGCGTCCCTAAAGTGGCGCTGTCGCGCGATCACGCGCATTCGTTTCGGCGGAAACATGAGACCTGTCTGGCTGCTGTTCCTTCCTGCCGCGCTGTCGGCGTGCGCGCCGCTCGAGCCTTCCGCCGCCAGCCGCGACGTGCGCATCGTCATGCGCGACCCCGGCGGCACCTGCCGTCACCTCGGTGACGTGACGGGCAGCCAAGGCAACTTCCTGATCGGCGGCTTCATTCCGGACTCGACGCTCGAGACCGGCGCGCGCAACGACCTGAAGAACCGCGCGGCCGCACTCGGCGGCAACGTCGTGGTGCTGCTCACGCAGCGCGGCGTGCAGAGCGGGAGTTTCGACGGCAGCGAAGGCGGCTATCTGCGGCAGACCGGCGTCACGCTGACCGGCAGCGTCTATCGCTGCCCGGGCGCCGGAGCGTGACGATGCGCCTCTTTGCGACCCTGATCTGGAGCCTCGGCGTGTCCGGCTGGCTGCCCGGCTGCGGCCGAGACGGCAACGAAGCGGTCATGCCCGGCGGCTTGCCGGCGCCGCCGCCCGGGATGCAGAGCGCCGCGTCCTGGCCGGACGATGCGCCGGAAGCGATCGCTGCCGGCACCGTGACGCCCGCCGCGCCACTCACGGCGCAGCAGACGCGGTAACCCACCGGTGCGGGATCAGCGCGAGGCCGGCGCGGCGACTGCCGTCCGCGACGCGCGTTCGCGCCTTGCCGGATGCGTCTCCGGCATTCGCCAGTACACGAGCAGCGAGATCGCCGCGCACGCGGCGACGTACCAGAAGAACATCGTCTCGTTGCCGCTCGCCTTCAGCCGCAGCGCGACGAATTCGGTCGTGCCGCCGAGGATCGCCGTCGTCAGCGCATAAGGCAGCCCGACCGCCAGCGCGCGGATCTGCGGCGGGAACAACTCGGCCTTGACCAGCATGTGCACCGACGTGAAGCCGCTCAGCACGACCAGCCCCGCGAATACCAGCGCGAACGCCGCAAGCGGCTCGTGCACGTGCCCGAGCGTCGTGAAGATCGGCACGGACAGCAGCGTGCCGCCGATCCCGAACCACAGCAGCACCGGCCGGCGGCCGACGCGGTCCGACACGAGGCCGAACAGCGGCTGCAGCGGCATGTACAGCAGCAGCGCCGCGGTGCAGATCCAGGTCGCTGTTTCCTTGTGGAGCCCGACCGAGTTGACGAGGTACTTCTGCATGTAGACCGTGTACGTGTAGAACGCGACGGTGCCGCCGACCGTGATGCCGATCGCGAGCAGCAGTTCGCGCCAGTGGGCCGCGAGGTCTGCCGTCATGCGCGTTTTCGCCGCGCGCGCCCGGCTGGCGATGAACGCGTCGCTCTCCACCACATTGCGGCGCATGTAAAGCGCGAACAGCGCGAGCACGCCGCCGACGAAGAACGGAATCCGCCAGCCCCAGCGTTCGAGGTCGTGCGTGCCGGCGAAGATCCGCTGCATCACGAGCATCAGGCCGAGCGCGACGAGCTGGCCGGCGACCACGCTCACCTGCAGGAAGCCGACGTAGAAACCGCGCCGGTCCGGCGGCGCGATCTCGCTCAGGTAGGTCGCGCTGGTGCCGTATTCGCCGCCCATGCTGAGCCCCTGCAGCAGTCGCGCGGTGACCAGCAACGCCGGCGCGAGCACGCCGATCGTCGCGTAGCCGGGCGTGACGGCGATCAGCATCGATCCCGCGCACATCGCGAGCACCGACTTCGTCAGCGCGGCCTTGCGTCCGCGCCGGTCCGCGTACAGGCCGACGAGCCAGCTCCCCGCCGGCCGCGCGATGTACCCGACGGCCGCGATCGCGGCGGTGTTCATCAGCTGCACGGTTGGCCGGTCGGCCGGAAAGAACGCCGGTGCGAAGTAGATCGAGAAGATGCTGTACGCGAGAAAGTCGTACCACTCGATCAGGTTGCCGGCCAGGCCGCCGACGATCGAACCGATGCGCGGCGGCGCGCCGGCCGCTCCGGTAGAAGAGGTTGCCATGGGTTGTCTCCTGTCCTGGCGAAGGTGTGCCGGGCGGTCGTCCTTGCCGCCCGTGCGCGGGCGCGATTACGCGCGGTCGGCCCCGTAGCGGGCGTCGAGCGCGTCGAAGCGGGCCTTGTCGACGAGCCGCTGCCGTTCGGCGAACGGCGCGACGAGTGCGGGGTCTTCATCGAGCCGGCCGGTATCGCGCAGCACCGTCAGCGCGGCCTGCATCCCGTGCACCGCGCCCTGCAGCGCCGCGTTCGCATACAGCACCACGCCGTAGCCGAGACGGGCCAGGTCGTCGCGCGAACGCGTCGGCGTCTTGCCTCCGATCACGATGTTGATGAGCTGCGGCGTATCGAACAGCGCCGGCAAACGCTCGACATCCTCCGGCGTGTCCATCGCCTCGATGAACAGCACGTCGGCGCCCGCTTCCGCATAACGATGCGCGCGCTCGATCGCGTCGTCGATGCCGTGGACGGCGGCCGCATCGGTGCGCGCGACGATCAGCAGGTTCGGGTCCACGCGGGCGTCGACGGCCGCCTTCAGCTTGCCGACCATCTCGCCGGCCGGAATCACTTCCTTGCCCGCGAAATGGCCGCACTTCTTCGGCAGCACCTGATCCTCGAGCTGGATCGCGTCGGCGCCGCTGCGCTCGAGCGTACGCACGGCGTGCAGCACGTTCAGCGCATTGCCGAAGCCCGTATCGGCATCGACCATCAGCGGCAGGTCGACCGCGTCGCGCACGCGTGCGGTGTGCTCGGCGAGTTCGCCGAGCCCGACGAAGCCGAGATCGGGCAGCCCGAGCGACATGTTGGTGACGCCGGCGCCGCTCAGGTACAGCGCGCCGAAGCCGAGATCGGCCGCGACCCTGGCGCTGAGCGCATTGAACGTGCCGGCGACGAGCAGCCCCTGGCGGGCGGCGATGCTGCGCCGGAACCCGGCGCGACGAAGTGCGGTGTGATCGGACATGCAGGGCCTCATTGGTCGAAACGAAACAGGGTGCGCGGCGTGTCGCGCAGCACGCGCAGGCGCGCGCCGGGGTCGGGCAGCCAGCGCGCGAGCGCCGCCACCGTCGCATCGAAATCGACGCGCTCGCGATGCTGCGTGTGCGGCCAGTCGCTGCCCCACACCAGCCGCTCGGCTGTGAACGCGGTGCGCAGCGCCCGCGCGGCGCCGAACGCGTCGATCGCGCCGTCGCCGGCCACGGCGTTGCGATACGCGGCCGACAGCTTGACCCAGACGCGGCCGGTATCCGCGAGCAACAGCAGGCGACGGAAGCTGGGCGCGCGCTCGCCGAGCGCGGGCGACGGGCGGCCGAAATGGTCGATCACCAGCGTGCACGACTGCGCGAGCAGCGGCGCGGTGATCGCATGCAGATCCTCGATGCAGCGATGGATCTCGACATGCCAGCCGAGCGCGTTGATGCGGGCGAACAGCGCGCGCCAGTCGGGCGCACCGAAATCCGGAATCGGCAGCCCGACGAGGTTCAGCCGCATCCCGACCACCCCTGCCCGATCGAGCGCGTCGAGATCGCGGTCCGAAATCGACGGATCGACCATCGCGACACCGCGGAAGCGGAGCGGGTAACGGCGCAGCACGTCGACGAAGTACGTGTTGTCGGTGCCGAGGAAGCTGGGCTGCACCAGCACCGCGTGCGTGATGCCATGCGCGGCGAGATGCGCGACGTATGCGTCGAGCGATGCGTCGTAGTCGGGCGCATGCCGGACCACGGGCGCGAGCGGCAGGCCGCGCGCGAACACGTGCGCATGCGCATCGATGGCGGCCACGGCCGGGTCCCCTGCGTACCACGCGTCCACTGACGGCGCGGCCGGAACCTGTTCGACGAGGTGATTCACGAGACGATCCATGACGAGTCTGCAAGAGGCGCCCGGCCGATGCGCTGCCGGGCGATTCGATGGCGTGAAGCGGCCGAACGCTACAGCGACGCCTCGGCGCGCGGCTGGCTTTCGGTATCCGCGTTGCCGCCGGGCGCCGCGCCGGACAGCCGGCGGTGGCCCGTTTCCGGCAGGAACCACACCGCGATCACGACCAGCCCGTACGCGATGCCCGCGTCGATGCCGAGTGCCGTGCCGAGCGGCAGCGACTCGCCCATCCGCCCGACCAGCACCGGGAAACCGGCCGACACGATGCGGCCGAAGTTGTAGCAAAAGCCGACGCCGCGGCCGCGCACGTTGCGCGGGTAAAGCTCGTTGAACAGCGTGCCGAGCGTCGCCGGGATGCCGGCCGAGAACAGGCCGAGCGGGAAACCGAGCAGCAGCATCGCGACGTCGTTCAGCGGCAGGAACACGTACAGGTTCACCATCACCGCGCAGCACGCGGCGAACAGCATCACGTTGCGGCGGCGGCCAATCTTGTCCTGCAGGTACGCGCTAAGGAAGCAGCCGCAGATGAACGCGACGATCACGACCGCGAGATACGCGCCGGTGCCCAGCACCGACAGGTGCCGCTCGGTCTTCAGGTAGGTCGGCAGCCAGATCGTGATCGCGTGATAGCCGCCGTGCGCCCCGACGCCGATCAGCCCGCCGACCACCGTCGCACGCACCACCGAGCGGTCGAAGATGCCGATCGTCGGCCCTTCGTCGGCGCTCGCCGTTGCCTGCGCCGACGCGTCGACCGGCGTCGCGCGCGGCGGCTCCGGAATCGCGCGGCGGATATACAGCACCAGCAGCGCGGGCAGCGCGCCGATCGCGAACAGCACGCGCCACGCCCATTCGGCGGGCAGCCACGCGAATATCAGCATGTACAGCAGCACGGCCGCGCCCCAGCCGAAACCCCAGGCACTTTGCACGATGCCCATCGCCTTGCCGCGATGGCGCGCGCCGACCGTTTCGGCGAGCAACACCGCACCGGCGGTCCACTCGCCGCCGAACCCGAGCCCCTGCAGCGCCTTCAGCACCAGCAACTGCTCGAAGTTCTGCGCGAACGCGCTCAGGAACGTGAACAGCGAGAACCAGCACACGGTGATCTGCAGCGCCCGCACGCGGCCGTAGCGGTCGGCGATCACGCCGGCCAGCAACCCGCCGAGCGCGCCCGCCACGAGCGTCGCGCCGCCGATCAGGCCGGCCTGCCCCTTGCCGATGCCCCAGGTCGTGAGCAGCGCGGGGATCACGAGACTGAACATCTGCGTGTCGAGCCCGTCGAGTGCCCAGCCGGCAAAGCAGCCGCGCAAGGTGCGCCGTTCGGTCGTCGATAGCTCGCGGGTCCAGTTCAATGCAGGTCTCCTCGTGGGGTCGTTCCGTCGCCGGGCGCCGGATGTCGTGGCTCGATGAGCATCCTATGAAGCGTGGGGATAATTCGCTACTATGTTTTGAATAATTATTCATAACGTGAGCTTATGGAAATCAGGCACGTTCGCTACTTCCTCGCGATCGTCGATACGGGCAGCTTCACGCGTGCGGCCAGCGAACTTGGCATTGCGCAGCCGGCGCTCAGCCAGGCGCTGAACCGGATGGAGAAGGAGCTGGGGGTCAGGCTGTTCGACCGCTCGCGGCGCGGAGCCACGCTGACGGCG
>NZ_JAAGPG010000466.1:0-6456 GCF_017104665.1 Burkholderia sp. Se-20378
TGTCGACGGGCGCGGTGAATCTCGCGGGCGCGGGTGCGACGCTCGACGCGAGCGGGGCGACAGGTGCGCAGACGATCGGCACGCTGAACGGCGCGGCCGGCGCGACCGTCAATCTCGGCGCCAATGCGCTGACGTTGAACGGGAGCGGCAACGGCACGTTCGGCGGGACGATCGGCGGCGCGGGCGGCGTGACGATCGCCGGCACCGGCACGCAGACGCTGACGGGGGCGAACACGTACACGGGCGGCACCACGATCGCGGCTGGCGGCGCGCTGCAACTCGGCAACGGCGGCACGTCGGGCAGCATCGCCGGCAATGTCGTCGACAACGGCGCGCTGATCGTCAATCAATCCGGCAGCGTGACGATTGCGAGCGTGCTGTCCGGCGCGGGTTCGCTGACACAGGCCGGCAGCGGGCAACTGACGTTGACGGGCACCAGCACGCTGAGCGGCCCGACCACCGTCAGCGCGGGCACGCTTGCCGTCAACGGGTCGCTCGGCCAGTCGACCGTGACCGTGCAGAACGGTGCGACGGTCACGGGCACCGGCACGATCGGCGGCCTCGTGGTGCAGGGCGGCGCGACGGCGGCCGCGTCGCAGCCGGGCGCGGCGCTGAACGTGGGCGGCAACGTCACGTTCCAGCCGGGCTCGACGTTCCAGGTCGCGGCCTCGCCGCAGCAGAGCGGCAGCCTCTCGGCAAGCGGCACGGCGACGCTGAACGGCGGCACCGTGCAGGTGCTCGCGAACCAGAGCGGTTACCAGCCGAGCACGACCTACACGATCGTGACCGCGACGTCGGGCGTGCAGGGCACGTTCAGCCAGGTGAATGCGAACTACGCGTTCCTCGCGCCGACGCTCAGCTACGATCCGGATCACGTGTACCTGCGGCTGGTCTCGAACGGTTCCGCCTTCCCCGATGTCGCGACGACGCCGAACCAGCGTTCGGTCGCGGCCGCGCTCGGCGGGCTCGGCGCGGGCAATCCGCTGTACGACGCGATACTGACGACCGATGCGACGACCGCACGCCGTGCATACGGGCTGCTCGACGGCGAACTGCAGGCGAGCCTGAAGAGCATGCTGCTGCTCGACAGCCGCTATGTACGCGACGCGGTGACCGACCGCGTCCGCCAGGGCCTCGCGCCCGGAGCGGGCCCGCTCGCCGCGCTGTCGTCGGGGGGCGCAGCCTTGTGCGGCGACAACACGGCCGGCGCGGTCGACCCGACGCTGCCGCCGGAACGCCGGATCGGCTCGCGCGACGGCTGCTACGGCGGCACGCCTTACCAGCCGGTCGTCTGGGGGCAGGCGTTCGGCGGCCGCAGCCGGCTCACCGGCGACGGCAATGCGTCGACGATCAACCGCAGCATGACGGGCTTCATCGCCGGTGCCGACATGGCGCTCAACGACAAGTGGCGTGCGGGTCTGGCCGCAGGTGTCACGCACAGCTCGCTCGACAACGACCAGAGTTCGTCGGCGTCGGTGAACAGCTACTACCTGTCGCTGTACGGTGGCGCGCAGTACGGCGCACTCGGCGTGCGCGGCGGCGCGTCGTACACGTGGTACCGGATCAACAGCGACCGTTCGCCGGGCTTCGCGGGCTTCTCCGATCACGATTCGGCCGGCTACGACGCGAATTCGGCGCAGGTGTTCGGCGAAGTCGGTTACGCGCTGCCGGTCGGGCCCGTGGCCATCGAACCGTTCGCGGGCCTCGCGTATGTGAACCTGCATACCGACGGCTATACGGAAACCGGTGGCGCGGCCGCGCTGCGCGCCGGCGGCGAGACGACCCACGTCGGCTTCTCGACCCTCGGCTTGCGCGCGGCGTCGCAGCTCGGCTCGATCGCGAGCGGCACGTTCACCGCGCGCGGGACGGTCGGCTGGCGGCATGCGTTCGGCAACGTGAGTCCGTCGTCGTCGTTCACGTTCGCGAATGGCGGCACGTCGTTCCAGGTGTCGGGCGTGCCGATTGCTCGCGACAGCGCCGTGCTCGAGGCCGGGATCGACGCGAACATCACGAAGCGCCTGACGCTCGGCCTCACGTACAGCGGCCAGTACGGCAGCGGCGTGCGCGACAACGCGATTCTCGGCAACATCCTGTGGAAGTTCTGATCAGCGACTGAGGTGCCTGCGCGATGCCATGCGGCGACGACAACGTCGCATGGCATCGCGTCTTTTTCCTCGCTGCGCACGTTCCCCGTTCTGGCCTATCCTGTGCGAAACACGCGACGCGCCGCGCGTTGCGACCCGACACAGGAGCATCGATGCCGAATCACGCTGAAGCCACGACGACCCAGGCGCCGCAAGTCGCGCCTGCTGCCCCGACCCCGGCGTCGGGCCCCGCATTCATCGCGCCCGAAGCCGATCCGCAGGCCCTGGCGCGCAACAACCAGTACGTCCTGAAATCCGGCGATGCGTTCGTGGTCAGCGACGCGCTCGGTGACATCGGCGGCCATGACGACGGCCTGTTCGTCGACGACATGCGCGTGCTGTCGAAGTGGCGCCTGACCTTCGGCGGCCGCGCGCCGTCGCTGCTGTCGGGCGCGACGAGCGCCGACAACGCGTCGTTCACCGCCCACCTGACGAACCGCCCGCTGCCGCCGCTCGGGGGCCACGAAACGCCCGAGGGCGTGATCCACATCGAGCGGATGCGCGTGCTCGCGGGCGACGTGCTTTACGAAGCGCTGACGCTGACGAACTACGGTGCGAGCGAAGCCGAGGTGCCGCTGTCGCTGTCGTTCGCGGCCGATTTCAAGGACATGTTCGAGGTGCGCGGCACGCAGCGCCCGAAGCGCGGCACCGTGGTGGCGCCGCGCGTCGACGCGGGCGCGGTGCGGATGCGCTATGACGGCCTCGACAGCGTCGAGCGCAACGTGACCGTGCATTTCTCGCCGGCGCCCGACGCGCTGTCGGTCGATCGTGCCGACTACACGCTGACGATCGCCGCGCAGGCCTGCGTGTCGATCTACCTGACCGTCGATGCGACGCTCGGCCCGGTGCATGCGGAAGGGCCGGGCTGCGGCCGCGTCGCGCTGCGCACCGCGCTCGTCGGCGTGCACCGCGAGATGCGCGCGCGGCGCGAATCGATGGCGCGCGTGAACACCGGCAATCCGCTGTTCGACGCGTGGCTCGATCGTTCGCTCGCGGATCTCGGGCTGCTCACGACCCAGCTCGACACGGGGCCGTACCCGTATGCGGGCATTCCGTGGTTCTCGACGCCGTTCGGCCGCGACGCGGTGATCACGTCGCTGCAGATGCTGTGGCTGCAGCCGTCGCTCGCGCGCGGCGTGCTGCGCTTCCTGGCCGAGCATCAGGCGCGCGAGACTTCCGCGTTCCGCGATGCGGAGCCCGGCAAGATCATGCACGAGTTCCGCCGCAGCGAGATGGCCGCGACGGGCGAGGTGCCGTTCGCGCTGTACTACGGCGGGGTCGATACGACGCCGCTGTTCATCGTGCTCGCGGGCGCGTACGTCGAACGCACCGGCGACGATGCGCTGATCGACGAGCTGTGGCCTGCGCTCGAGCGCGCCGCGCAATGGGTGATCGACAAGTGCGACCGCAATCCTTACGGACTGCTCGATTACCAGCGCACGTCGGAGCGCGGCCTCGCGAACCAGGGCTGGAAGGACAGCCACGATTCGGTGTTCCACGCGGACGGCCGCTTCCCGGACGGCCCGATCGCGCTCGTCGAAGTGCAGGCGTATGCGTGCGCGGCGCTCGATGCGATGTCGATGTGCTCGCACCGGCGCGGCCACGCGGCCGATGCGACGCGCTATGCCCTGCGCGCGAAGACGCTGCGCGAGCAGGTCGACGCGCTGTTCTGGATGCCGGAAGGCGATTTCTACGGCATTGCGCTCGACGGTCATGGCGACCTGTGCCGCGTGTTCGCGTCGAACGCGGGCCACCTGCTCGCGTTCGGGCTGCCCGACGCCGAGCGCGGCGCGGCGGTCGCCGGCGTGCTCGGCTCGACGCTGTTCCAGACGGGCTGGGGCATCCGCACGCTCGCGGCCGGCCAGCCGCGCTTCAACCCGATGGCGTATCACAACGGCTCGGTGTGGCCGCACGACAATGCGCTGATCGCGCGCGGGCTCGCGCGCTACGGCGACAAAACAGCCGCGGTGAACCTGCTGCGCGCGCTGTTCGAGGCAGCGGTGAGTTTCGAGATGCGGCTGCCCGAGCTGTTCTGCGGGTTCCCGCGCCGGCGCGGCGAACCGCCGACCGCCTATCCGGTGGCCTGCCTGCCGCAGGCGTGGGCGGCCGGCGCGCCGTTCATGATGTTGCAGGCTTGCCTCGGCGTGAGCATCGACGCGTCGCGTCACGAGGTGCGCGTCGAGCGCCCGGCGCTGCCGGAAGGCGTCGACTGGCTGCGGATCGACGCGTTGCGCGTCGGTGACGAAACCGTGTCGCTCACGTTCCGTCGCGTCGACGGCCAGGTCGTCGCGTCGGCGGAGCAGCCGGGCCGCGTGAAGGTGGTCGCGGTGCTGTAGCGCGGCGCTGCGCGAACGTTGCGCGATGTCGCGCCACGTTCGCGCGCAGCGGCATAGAATCGTGACATGACCCTTGAACGATGGCGGAGGTAGACGATGACGACCGACAACCGGCCCGACGACAGCGAGCACAAGCTCGAGAATCTGGAAGCGGCGGTCGACCACCTGCACAAGTCGATCGAATCGCAGAGCATCGCGGTCGGCGCGGCGAAGGGCATCCTGTTCAGCCTGATCGAAACGCTCGGCGCGCTGATCGGCGATCCCGACCTGCCCGAGCATGCGCGCTCGGGTTACGAGGCGCTGCGCGACAAGGCGAGCGAATTGCGCGGCGGGCTCGACCGGCATTGAGGCCTGGGTGGCGCCGGCGCGTGCCGCACGGGCTGCGCCGGCGTTGCCCGATTCTGCAGATGAAGCACAAAACCCCGTGCGCTCAATGAGTTAGGTGGCTGGTGCGCAGGATATCCACAAGCTTGCCAACACAATCTGTGGAGAACCGTCCGGCCTTGAATCGGGTGTGGCGCGGGCCGTGCGAAAGCCCCGGCGCTGCCACAGGGTTGACCTCGCAAGGTCCATGTATTGAATCCCCTTTTGTATCAGGGTGTTACGCGCCGCACTGGAAGGATATCCACAGGCTTGCCAACATATTCTGTGGACAACTCGCAATCGATTGCGTCGCGACAGTTGAGGATCGGGCTGCCGGAGGCCGGCTCGCGAAGCCCGTGAATACAGGCTGCCCGATGTCTGAGTCGGCGCGTTAATTCGTGCGCGATCAAGGGTTTAGGCCCCGGGTACCCAGGATATCCACATCCTTGCCAACACTTTCTGTGGACAAGCCGGGCCGTGTCATTCGGCCTGCGCGGTAGCCGCCGCTTCGGCCACGATCCAGTCGCGAAAGAGTGTCATTGCCGGCGTGAGCGGCTTCGACTTCAGCGAGGTGAGCCAGTAGCCGCCGGCGCGCACGTCGATGTCGAGCGGCCGCGCGAGCAGGCCGAGCTGCAGTTCGCGCGCGAACATGCACGCCGGTGCGAGCGCGACGCCCGCGCCCTGCATCGCAGCCTCGACCATCAGCCGCGACGAGTCGAACACCGGCCCGTTGACCGCCCACGGCGCGAGCTGCGCCGCATCGAACCAGCCGTGCCATTCGTCAATGCGGTACGAGCGCAGCAGCGTTTCGTTCGCGAGATCGGCTGGCTGCGAAAGGCGCCGCGCGATGTCCGGCGCGCACAGCGCGGTGAGTGGTGCGTCGAGCAGGCGCTCGTTGCGCGTGGTCGGCCAGTTGCCTTCCCCGAAGCGGATCGCGAAGTCGAGGCCCTCGGCGGCAAGGTCGACGACGTTGTTGTTGGTCCGCATCCGCAGCTCGACGAACGGGTGCGTGTCGCCGAACTGCTTCAAGCGCGGCATTAGCCAGCCTATGGCAAAGGTGCCGACGACGCCGAGCGTCAGCACCTCGTGGAAGCGCCCGCCGTCGAACTGCTTGAGCACCGTCTCGATGCGGCTGAACGCGTCGCTCAGCACGGGCAGCAGCGCGCGCCCCTCGTCGGTGAGCCCGAGGCCGCGCGGCAGCCGCGTGAACAGCGTGCAGCCGAGCCGCTCTTCCAGCGAACGCACCTGCTGGCTGACCGCGGCCTGGGTCACGCTCAGCTCGAGGCCGGCGCGCGTGAAGTTCAGGTGGCGCGCCGACGATTCGAACGCGCGCAGTGCATTGAGCGGAAGATGAGGGCGGAGCTTAGTCATAAGAAATTCTTTTGTCAGCGCTCAATTATCGTTGCTTGTCAGGCAACCGTAAAGTCCCGATAGTGCTGTCTCGCCGGCCGGGCGCGTTCAACACCATTTCGCTCACATTCCACCACGACCAAGCCGCTGTCGAACCAGCTCGATCTGTCGCTCGCGTATTCGCCGGGCGTCGCCGCCGCGTGCGAAGCGATCCACGCCGATCCGCTCGACGCGCAGAAGTACACGTCGCGCGGCAACCTCGT
>NZ_JAAGPG010000467.1:0-6502 GCF_017104665.1 Burkholderia sp. Se-20378
TCCCGCGAAGCCCTGTTCCATGTATGGATAAACGGCACGATCGGGGCATGCCGCCTACCATGTCGGCTCACCCTTCACGACAGAGTCTTCGATGATCCCCAACCGCGCGTCATCCCAGCAGCCGTCGACCGATCCCGCACTCGCCGAGCGCGTCGATGCGGTACTGTCCCGTCAACTCGACACGCACCGCCTCGTCGGCGTGGTCGTCCTGATCGCACGCGACGGCGAGCTCGTCTATCGCCGCGCGGCCGGTTTCGCCGATCGCGAAGCACGCACGCCGATGCAAGAGGACACGCTGTTCAGGCTCGCGTCGGTGACGAAGCCGATCGTCGCGACGGCCGCCATGGCGCTCGTTGCACAGCACAAGCTGTCGCTCGACGACGACGTCACGCGCTGGTTGCCCGAGTTTCGCCCGGCACTGCGCGACGGCAGCGTGCCGGCGATCAAGGTGCGTCACCTGCTCACGCATACCGCCGGCCTCGGCTATCGCTTCGCGGAAGCCGACGCGACTGGCCCGTACGCACGCGCGGGCGCCTCCGACGGGCTCGACGGCGCATCGATCACGCTCGCCGAAAACATGCGCCGGATCGCGAGCGTGCCGTTGCAGTACGCGCCCGGCACCGGCTGGAACTACTCGCTCTCCATCGACGTGGTCGGCGCGCTGATCGAGGCCGTCAGCGGGCTGCCGCTCGCCGATGCGGTCGATGCGCTCGTGCTACGCCCGCTCGGCACCCGCGACACGGGATTCGTCGCACGCGACGCCGCGCGGCTAGCAACGCCCTACGTCAACGACACGCCGCAGCCGCACCGGCTCGCCGAGAACGAAGCCGTACCCATCTTCGAAGGGTCCGTTGGCGTGACGTACTCGCCGTCCCGCGCGCTCAATGCGGAAGCATTCGCATCGGGCGGCGCCGGGATGGTCGGCACCGCCGGCGACGTGCTGAACGTGCTGGACACGCTGCGGGCGGGCGGCGGCGCAGTCTTGCCGGCCGACCTGGTCGACGAGATGGGCCGCGTCCACACCGGCAACCTCGAGCTGCCCGACCTGCCGGGTGCGGGTTACGGGATCGGGTTTTCCGTGTTGCGCGACCCGCGCGCGGCGCTGTCGCCGGAGTCCCCGGGCACCTGGCGCTGGGGCGGCGTCTACGGTCATTCGTGGTTCGTCGACCGCGCACGCGGGCTCACCGTCGTGTCGCTGTCGAACACGCTCTACGAAGGGATGAACGGCCCGTACACGCTCGATCTGCGCGACGCGGTCTACGGCGTCGGCTGACGCGCGCCACACCCTTGCACGCGCAACGAAAAAAGGCCCGACACGGTCGGGCCAATGAGGTGAGACACAAGGAGAATCCCGCCCACCACACCGGGCGGGTTACGCCGCGCTACACGACGTTCTTTTCGACGATCGGCCGGTTTTCCAGCACGCGCGACCAACCGAGCGTCGACAGGTCGAGCGTGTCGTAACGCCCGCCCAGAATGAGTTCACTTACGCCGCGCCCCGTCGCCGGCCCTTGCTGCAGCCCGTGGCCGCTGTAGCCGTTCGCGAACACGACGTTGTCGAGTTCCGGGTGATACCCGATGATCGCGTTGTGGTCGAACACGTTGTACTCGTAGTAGCCGGACCAGCAGTTCTCCACGCGCAACGCCTCGAATTCCGGCACGCGATTCGCGAGCGTCGGCCAGATCACCTCGTCGAACAGGTCGTGATCGACTTCGTCGAGCGGCAGGTCGTCCGGGTCGCGATCCGGGCTCGGCGACGTCCCGCAGATATACGTGCGCCCTTCCGGCCGGAAGTACACGCCGGTCGGATCGATCAGCAGCGGGCAATCCGTGAGCTTCGCCGGCGACGACACGTTGAAGATGCTGCGGCGCCGCGCATACACGGGGATGTCGATGCCCATCATCGACGACAGCGTGCGCGTCCACGCCCCTGCCGCGTTGACGAGCGCGTCGCACGCATAGCGTTCGCCGTCGGCCGTGACCACCTGCGTCACCTTGCGGCCGTCGCGCACCACCTCCTTCACATCGGACGGCACGTAGCGCGCACCCAGCGCCTGCGCCTTCTTGCGCAGCGCCTGCACAAGCCCGTAGCCGTCGAACCAGCCTTCGCCGCTCACGCCATACGCGCCCGACACGAGATCGTCGACGTTCAGCCACGGAAACTTCGCGCGCAACGCATCGCGATCCATCAGCCGGATGTCCGCGCCGAGGCTCGTCTGCAGCGCATGATTCTCGCGCAGTGTCGCATCGCCGGCCGGCGTCGCGAGGAACAGGTAGCCGCCTTCGTGCAGGTCGATCGACGGCTGGTGGCCGTCCACTTCGAGGCGTTCACCGATCGTGCGCAGGAAGTCGATGCCGAACAGCGACATCTCGATCGACAGCGGCGTCGAGAACTGCTGGCGAATCGACGCGGCCGACAACGCCGACGACGATCGCGCATAGGTGGGGTCGCGCTCGATCACGGTCACGGAAACCGTGGGATCGGTGGCGCGCAGGAAATAGGCGATCGAGCTGCCGATCACACCACCGCCGACGATGACGACTTGAGAACTCACGACTGACTCCAGTTGCACAGGTTGGGCGCGGCCAGCCGGCCCCGCCCGTAGGTTGTTCGTGCCGCGTCACGCGCGGCGTCGCGCGGGCAGACTCGTGCGGCTGTCACACCGGCGTGCGCCGCGATCGCAACCGATCGCTGATGGCATTTCAGCACGTCCGGCGTCGCCGCGAAAGTCCGCGCGCGGGTTGCGTTCAATCCGCCGATTTCGTCGTGACGGGCTGCCACGCGGCGTTCTTCACCTCGTACAGCGTCGAGCTCGGGTTCTTCAGGTCGCCCGTGTTCGTGAACGCGATGGTGCCCGTGATGCCGTCGTAGCGCGTGCCCTTCAGCGCGCCGTTGAAATCGGCCGGCTTCGTCGAATTCGCCTTCTGCATCGCGTTGATCGCGATCCACGTTGCGTCGTACGCGAACGGCGCGTACGCGAGCATGTCGATGCCGTACTTCTGCTTGAATTTCGTTTCGAACTCCTTGCCCTTCGCGAGACGCGCCAGCGGCTGCCCGTATTCCCACACGGACGCGCCTTCCGCCGCATTGCCGGCCAGCTTGATGAAGTTCGCGTTCATCACGCCGCCGCCCGCGAGGAACTGCGCGCGGATGCCGAGCTGGCGCATGCGCTTCACGAGCATCGCGGCCTGCGCGTCGAGGCCGCCGAAGAACACGAGATCGGCATTGGTGCTCTTGATCTTCGTGAGCTGCGCGCTGAAATCCACCGCCTTGTCGTTCGTGAATTCGCGCGCGACGATCGTGCCGCCGTTCGCCTTCACGGACTTCTCGAATTCGTCGGCTTCGCCCTGGCCGAACGCGGTGCGATCGTCGATGATCGCGATGCGCTTCGCCTTGGTCACGCTCGCCGCATAGGCGCCTGCGTTGCCGGCGTTCTGCGTGTCGGTCGCGATCACGCGGTACACGGTGCCGAGCCCGGCGCGCGTGATGTCGGGATTGGTCGCCGACGGCGTGATCATCGGA
Source organism: Burkholderia sp. Se-20378 (assembly GCF_017104665.1). Classification (NCBI taxonomy): domain Bacteria; kingdom Pseudomonadati; phylum Pseudomonadota; class Betaproteobacteria; order Burkholderiales; family Burkholderiaceae; genus Burkholderia; species Burkholderia sp. Se-20378. The sequence continues at coordinate 3,524 of NZ_JAAGPG010000467.1, forward strand.
ATGCCGGCCTTCGCGTAGATCTTCGATGCGGGCAGCGTCGTGCCCGAGTTGAAGTGGCCGATCACGACGGCCACCTGTGCGTCGGCGAGCTGCTGCGCGGCCTGCACGCCGGTGCGCGGATCGCTCTGGTCGTCCTGCGACGCGACGACGAACTTCACGGGCTTGCCGCCCACCGTCGTATGCGCGGCATTCGCTTCGTCGACGGCCATGCGCACGCCGTTCTCGATGTCCTTGCCGTACGCGGCGCCGCCGCCCGTCAGCGGGCCGGCCACGCCGACCTTGACGACCGTCTCCTGCGCATGAACCGCGCCGGTCTGGAGCGCGAGGATCGCGGCGGTCAATGCGACGCCGGAAAGCGAACGAATGCGGAACGTCATGACAATCCTTGTTCTGGGGGCCGGGATGCAACGCGCGATCGCCGCGCGTCGGCAACCTCCCGCGTGCCGGTCATCTCGTCCGCCGCCGGGGCGCCATGCAACGTCCCGACTGGCCGATCGATCGCCGCGGCTCCGTCTCCGAAGAGCCTTTCATCGCGAAAGAGGTGAATGGATTGTGGATAGCCAATACCCGTGCAGCAAACGAAATATCGGAACTATGTTGTGAGGATTTGTCATCAAGTTCCGCATTCGCGGCCGCCCCGCGGCCCACGCAACGGTGAGCCGTGGGTAAATCGTTGCAGTGGGAAGCCCTGCCGGCGCCCGTCCCTCAAGGCCGCCCGTGGTCATGCCGGCGGCGCATCATCGTTGCGATGACGGCCCGGCCGGCCGTCGCGACGCCTGCGGCGCCGCGTCATCGGTCAGTGCCGATCGGTGTCCGTCTGCTTGCGCACCGCGTCGGCCGCCTCGCCGGCCTGCTCCTGCATCTTGCCGGCCTCCTGTTCGGCGACGCCTTCCGCTTCCGTCTTGCGGTCGCCCGTCACCTTGCCGAGCGCTTCCTTGACCGAACCCTTGACCTGCTTGAGCTTGCCTTCGATGCGATTCCTGTCCATGGTCGTCTCCTGCGATGGTTGGGGAGAGTCGACGATGTGACGGCCAGCGCCGCACCGCCGAGTGGACAGGATCGCAAGCGGGCGCCGCGTGCGGTAGATGCGGATGCACCAGCGCACATGGTGCATTCGTACCGACGGCGTCAGCCCTTGTCTTTCGCGCCGCCCTTCTCGCCGCGCGCCCCATTCGCTTCGGATGCGCCGACGATCCCGCGTTCGCGCGCCCACACGATCGCCTCGCCGCGGCTGTGCACGTCGAGCTTCGCGTAGATGGTCGCGACGTGATTGCGCACGGTGTTCGGCGCGAGCCCGAGGCGGCCGGCGATCTCCTTGTCGGCGAGGCCGTGGCACAGCAGGTCGAACACGTCGCGCTCGCGCGCGGTCAGGTCCGACAGTTGGGCGCCCGCATCCGGCGCATTCGCGCGCCGCACGTTCGCGAGCTTCTCGATCAGCGTGCGGCTGAACCACGATGCATCCTGCATCGCCGTTTCGATCGCGTAGACGAGCTCCATCTCCGTGCGCTTGCGATCGCTGATGTCGAGCAGCGCGACGAGCAGGCAGTCGCGCCCGTGGATCGCGACGGGGTCGGCCGACACGACGCAATCGCGCACGTCGCCTTCGCGCGTGCGGATCTGCACGTCGGCATTGCGCACGTTGCCGTCGCGCGCAAGCCGGCCCTCGATGCGCTGCCACGCGCCGCGTTCGGCCCACAGCCCGATCTCGTCCGCGGATTTGCCGAGCAGGTCGTCCTGCGCATGGCCCGTCATCGCGGCGAATGCGCCGTTCACGTCGAGCAATTCGACGCGGTCGGCCGTGACGATCGCGGTGGCGACCGGCGCCATCCGGAACGCGGTCGCGAAGCGTTCCTCGCTCTGCCGCAGCGCGCGCTCGGCCTGCTTGCGCGGCTCGAGATCCATGAACGTGAACAGCATGCACGCCTCGTCGTTCATGTCGATCGGCTGCCCGGCGACGACCACGGCCTTCGCGCTGCCGTCCGCGAGCTTCAGCACGGCCTCCATCTGCGGAATCGTCGCGCCTTCGCCCAGCCGCTCGATCGCGAGTTCGCGCCGCTCGGCCTGGTCGAGCACGTCGATCTCGTACACCGAACGGCCGAGCACGTCGTCGCGCGCGTGGCCGGTCATGTCCAGAAAACCCTGGTTGACCTTCACGTAGCGCAGGTCGTCGAGCCGGCAGATCACGGCCGGCGCCGGGTTCGCGTTGAAGGTGCGCTCGAAGCGTTCCTCGGCGCTCGCCCATTCGGTCGCGTCGTGCAGCACGAGCGCGAGGCAGTCGGGTTCGCCGGCCGCGTTCGTCAGCACGAGGCTGCGGATGCGGTGGACCCAGCTCACGGTTTCGTCGGCGGCCGATTCGACCTCGACCGTCACGTCGCTGAACTCCTCGCCCGCGATCACGCGATCCATCGGATAGTGGCCGTCGCGCACCGGGTGGTTGTTCCGGTAGCGCAGCCGGAAGCGCTCGCGGTAATCGGTGACGGTCGCACCGAGCGCCTTCAGCTCGGTCACGCCGTGCATCGCGAGCGCGGCCTCGTTCGCCCAGACGATCCGCTGGTCGGGCTCGACCAGGATCACGCCCTCGGTGAGCCCCGCGATGATCTGGTGCAACTGGCGCCGGTCCGTATGCGACTTCAGCGCCTGTTCGTTTACCTGTTCGTTCATCGAATGGTTGTCCCTGTCGTCTGCATGACCGCCGGCCCGGTTGCCGCTTCGTCGACACGCGCCGGCCGGCGCGTGTGGCGATGATCGCGTGCCGCACCGGTACGCGACAGGCGCGATTGCACTATTCGTCATAGTACATTCGCACGGCCCGCCGCCACCGTGCGGTGTCCCGCCGATCCCCGAAGCATCCACTGCGCCTGCTGCGAAGAAGGCTGCCCCTGCGAAGAAGGCCGCTGCTCCCGCGAAGAAGGCTGCCGCTGCTGCTCCGGCTCCGGCGAAGAAGGCCGCGGCTCCGAAGAAGGCTGCTGCTCCGAAGAA
>NZ_JAAGPG010000468.1:0-6489 GCF_017104665.1 Burkholderia sp. Se-20378
TGTGCGGCAGCCGCTGCGCCTGCGGCTTCGAGCAGTACGATCAGCGTGCCTTCCGACACCGAATCGCCCACCTTGACCTTGATTTCCTTTACGACGCCGGCGGCCGGGCTCGGCACGTCCATCGTCGCCTTGTCCGACTCGAGCGTGACGAGCGACTGCTCCGGCTCGACGGTATCGCCGACCTTCACGCCGATCTCGATCACCGGCACATCCTTGTAATCGCCGATATCCGGCACCTTCACTTCGATCGCTTGACTCATCTGTTTCTGTCTCCATGGCCGCGCGCGCCCCTCGCGGGAGCGGCGCGCGGCATCACACGGCGTGTGCGTTAAACGGTCATCGGGTTGGGCTTCGACGGATCGAGGTTGTACTTGGCGATCGCTTCCGCGACCACCTTGCGCTCGATCGTGCCCTCGTCGGCCAGCGCGTTGAGCGCGGCGACGGTGACCCAGTGACGGTCGACTTCGAAGAAGTGACGCAGCTTCTCGCGGGTATCCGAGCGGCCGAAGCCGTCCGTGCCCAGCACGACGAAGCGGCGATCGATCTGGCCGCGGATCTGGTCAACCAGCGCGCGGACGTAGTCGGTCGATGCGATGACCGGGCCCTGCGTGTCCTTCAGGCACTTCTGCACGTGCGACAGACGACGCTCTTCGGTCGGATGGAGCAGGTTCCAGCGTTCGACCTGGTGGCCTTCGCGCGCGAGTTCCGTGAAGCTCGGCACGCTCCACAGGTCGGCGGCGACGCCCCAGTCGTTCTTCAGGAGATCGGCGGCAGCGATCACTTCGTTGAAGATCGTGCCCGCGCCGAGCAGCTGGACGCGCGGCGCCTTCTTGTCGGCGTCGGCCTTCTTGAACGCGTACATGCCCTTGATGATGTCGGCCGCCACGTGCTCGCCCTGCGGAATCGCCGGGTGCTCGTAGTTCTCGTTCATCACAGTGATGTAGTAGTACACGTCTTCCTGGTCCTGCACCATGCGGCGCAGGCCGTCCTGGACGATCACGGCGAGTTCGTAGCCGAACGTCGGGTCGTAGCTCACGCAGTTCGGCACCGATGCCGCCCACAGGAGCGAGTGGCCGTCTTCGTGCTGCAGGCCTTCGCCGTTCAGCGTCGTGCGGCCCGCGGTACCGCCGAGCAGGAAGCCGCGCGAACGCATGTCGCCCGCGGCCCATGCCAGGTCACCGATCCGCTGGAAGCCGAACATCGAATAGAAGATGTAGAACGGCACCATGATCTCGCCGTGCGTCGAGTACGACGTCGCCGCCGCGATCCAGTCGCACATGCCGCCCGCTTCGTTGATGCCTTCCTGCAGGATCTGGCCGGTTTCCGATTCCTTGTAGAACATCAGCTGGTCGGAATCTTCCGGCACGTACTTCTGGCCTTCCTGGTTCCAGATACCGATCTGGCGGAACAGGCCTTCCATGCCGAACGTACGCGATTCGTCCGGGACGATCGGCACGATGCGCTTGCCCAGCGCCTTGTCCTTCAGCAGGATGTTCAGGATCCGCACGAACGACATCGTCGTCGAGATCTCGCGGCCTTCGCCCGTGCCCTTCAGCAGCGGCTCGAATGCGTCGAGCGCTGGCACCGGCAGCGACGTCGCCTTCTCGCGGCGATGCGGCAGGTAGCCGCCGAGGTCCATGCGCTTCTGGCGCATGTATTCGAGTTCCTTCGAGCCTTCCTCGAACTTCAGGTACGGCACGTCGGCGATCTGCTCGTCGGTGATCGGCAGGCGGAACTGGTCACGGAACTTCTTCAGTTGCTCGACCGGCAGCTTCTTCTGCTGGTGCGTGATGTTCATCGCCTGGCCAGACTCGCCCATCCCGTAGCCCTTGATGGTCTTCGCGAGGATGACGGTCGGCGCGCCCTTCGTGTTTGTGGCTTCGTGGAAAGCCGCGTAGATCTTGTGCGGATCGTGGCCGCCGCGGTTCAACGCCCAGATATCGTCGTCCGACCAGTCGGCGACGAGTGCCTTCAGTTCAGGCGTGTTGAAGAAGTGCTCGCGCACGAACGCGCCCGACTCCGACTTGTACGTCTGGTATTCGCCGTCGACGGCTTCCATCATGCGGCGCATCAGCGCGCCCGACTTGTCGCGTGCGAACAGCGCATCCCAGCGGCTGCCCCAGATGACCTTGATCACGTTCCAGCCGGCGCCGCGGAACTCGGATTCGAGTTCCTGGATGATCTTGCCGTTGCCGCGCACCGGGCCGTCGAGACGCTGCAGGTTGCAGTTGATCACGAACACGAGGTTGTCGAGCTTCTCGCGGCTCGCCATCCCGATCGCGCCGAGCGATTCCGGCTCGTCCGTCTCGCCGTCGCCGAGGAATGCCCATACCTTGCGGCCTTCGGTCTTCGTGATGCCGCGCGCCTGCAGGTACTTCATGAAGCGCGCCTGGTAGATCGCCATGATCGGGCCGAGACCCATCGACACGGTCGGGAACTGCCAGAAGTCCGGCATCAGCCACGGGTGCGGGTACGACGAAATGCCCTGGCCATCGACTTCCTGGCGGAAGTTGTCGAGCTGCTCTTCCTTCAGGCGGCCGAGCAGGAACGCGCGCGAGTACACGCCCGGCGACGAGTGGCCCTGCACGAACACGAGATCGCCGCCGTGCTGCTCGGACGCTGCGTGCCAGAAGTGGTTGTAGCCGACGTCATAGAGCGTCGCGGCCGACGCGAACGATGCGATGTGACCGCCGACGTTCGTGTCCTTGCCCGCGCGCAGCACCATCGCCAGCGCGTTCCAGCGCGTGTACGAACGGATGCGGTGCTCGAGGTCCTGGTCGCCCGGAATCTTCGCCTGCGCGGCGACCGGGATCGTATTGATGTACGGGGTATTGGCGGAGAACGGCAGGTGTTCGCCGTGCATGCGGGCGAACTCGATCTGCTTTTCGATCAGGTAATGCGCGCGGCCGGTGCCCACGGAGGAGATCACGCCATCGAGCGACTCCAGCCACTCGACGGTTTCTTGCGGGTCGTCGTCACGTTCGGCGGCGACATATTTCATCACTTCGTTCGGTACAGCGGACATTCTCGTCTCCTGGGTCCTGGAATGTGAGGATCGCTCTCGTGCAGACGACGCGACGCGACCGGCTGCGGGCAAGCTCCGACGGATTGTAATGAGCGTGCGCGGGCCTGCGCAACAAAATTTTCGAATTGTGAGATCTTTTCTCGTAATGCGGAATATTGCTGCGCTGCACCCATATCCCGGGGCTCTCCGGCGCGTCTCGGCTGAACAAATCCGTTTCCGTTCAACATATCCGGTATAGGTTTTCCATGTATTGCGCTGCGCTACAATCGTCCAATGTTGACCGATCGGCTTTTCGCACGCTCGGCGCGACCGTCGGGCCCGCCGGCGGAGTCGCAGCCGTCCCGTTGGCACCACGGACCGTGGTGGTCCAATTCCTATTTGCTGACGCCCCTGCTGTCGATCCTGGTGTTCCTGGTGGTGATGAGCCTCATCCTGTGGAGCCTCAATCGCCGCGAACAGCAGCAGCAGGAAGACACCCTCTTCCGTAACGTCGCGTGGGCGCAGCAGCAGATCCGCCTGTCGATGACGGGTGCGCAGGAACAGCTCCAGGCGCTGTCGCGCGATCTCGCCTCCGGCCGCCTCGACCAGAACGCATTCCAGATGGCGGTCGCGGACGTGATGCAAACGCATCCGGAAATCCTCTACCTGAACTGGTACACGTCGCCCGGTGTGCAGCGCTGGCCGACCGTGCATCCGCCGCTGCTCGGCCAGCGACTCGCGAAGCCCGGCGAAGCGCAGATGCAGGACGCCGTGCGCGGCGCGTACGACGAGGCGCGCAGCACGCGCCGCCAGGCCTATTCGCCGCTGATCTACGACGACTTCGGCAACGGTTTCATCACGCTGCAGACCCCGGTGATGCGCGGCGACCGCGAGTATCTCGGTTCGATCGCCGCGGTGTTCTCGGTCGAGGGCATCCTGAAGCACGACATCCCGCAGGAGCTGTCGTCGAAGTACAAGATCTCGATCACCGACGCGAACAATCGCGAGCTGTCGTCCACGTCGACGCGCCCGCGCCTGCCGCGCGACTCGCACTACGACCTGCCGCTCGATCCGCCCGGCCAGGGGCTGACCGTGCGCGTGTACGCCTTCCCGCAGCTCACGAACCTGACCAACAACACGCTCGTGTGGCTCGTCGCGGGCTTGTCGTGCTTCGTGCTTTGGAGCCTCTGGAGCCTGTGGAAGCACACGCGCCAGCGCTTCGAGGCGCAGCAGGCGCTGTACGCGGAAGCGTTCTTCCGCCGCGCGATGGAAAACTCGGTGCTGATCGGCATGCGCGTGCTCGACATGCACGGCCGCATCACGCACGTGAACCCCGCGTTCTGCCGGATGACGGGCTGGGACGAAACCGACCTCGTCGGCAAGGTCGCGCCGTTCCCGTACTGGCCGCGCGACGCATACCCGGAAATGCAGCGCCAGCTCGACATGACGCTGCGCGGCAAGGCGCCGAGCTCGGGCTTCGAGCTGCGCGTGCGGCGCAAGAACGGCACGCTGTTCCATGCACGCCTGTACGTGTCGCCGCTGATCGACAGCTCGGGCCGCCAGACCGGCTGGATGTCGTCGATGACCGACATCACGGAGCCGAAGCGTGCGCGCGAGGAACTCGCGGCCGCGCACGAGCGCTTCACGACGGTGCTCGAAAGCCTCGACGCCGCGGTGTCGGTGCTGGCTGCAGACGAAGCCGAGCTGCTGTTCGCGAACCGCTACTACCGCCACCTGTTCGGCATTCGCCCGGACGGCCATCTCGAGCTGTCGGGCGGCGGCTTCGACCGCGCGCAGGCATCGTCCGACTCGATCGACATGGTCGACGCGTTCGCGGGCCTGCCGGCCGCCGCGTTGACGAGCAGCACCGCCGATGCGCAGGAGGTGTACGTCGAGAGCATCCAGAAGTGGTTCGAGGTGCGTCGCCAGTACATCCAGTGGGTGGACGGCCACCTCGCGCAGATGCAGATCGCGACCGACATCACGACCCGCAAGAAGGCACAGGAACTCGCGCACCAGCAGGAAGAGAAGCTGCAGTTCACGAGCCGATTGATGACGATGGGTGAAATGGCGTCGTCGATTGCTCACGAATTGAACCAGCCGCTCGCCGCGATCAACAACTACTGCTCGGGCACGCTCGCGCTCGTGAAGAGTGGCCGCGGCACGCCGGAAACGCTGCAGCCCGCGCTGGAAAAGACCGCGCAGCAGGCACTGCGCGCGGGGATGATCGTCAAGCGGATCCGCGAATTCGTGAAGCGCAGCGAGCCGAAGCGCCAGCCGGCGCGGGTCGCGGACATCGTCGCCGACGCGGTCGGGCTCGCCGAAATCGAGGCCAGGAAGCGCAGGATCCGGATCGTCACGGAAATCCTCGCAAGAATGCCTATTATTTATGTCGACCCCGTGCTGATCGAGCAGGTGCTCGTGAACCTGATGAAGAACGCGGCCGAAGCGATGGCCGACGTGAAGCCGGTGGCGGCGGACGGCGTGATCCGCGTCGTCGCCGACATCGAGGCGGGCTTCGTCGACATCCGCGTGATCGACCAGGGCCCGGGCGTCGACGAAGCGACCGCCGAGCGCCTGTTTGAACCGTTTTACAGCACCAAGTCCGATGGCATGGGCATGGGGCTGAATATCTGTCGTTCGATTATCGAATCGCATCGGGGGCGTCTGTGGGTGGTCAACAACGTCGAGCCGGATGGCCGCATATCCGGCGCAACGTTCCACTGCAGCTTGCCCATTGGGGAACCCGCTGATCTCGGCCAAGGGGGGCGCGAGGCATCGGCATCACATACCGTTACGGGAGAACTATGAATAGCCCTGTCACCACCACTCAGGAAACCGTCTTTGTCGTTGACGACGACGAGGCCGTACGGGACTCGCTGCGCTGGCTGCTGGAGGCGAACGGCTATCGCGTGCAATGCTTCTCGAGCGCCGAGCAGTTCCTCGATGCCTACCAGCCTGCACAGCAGGCCGGCCAGATCGCGTGCCTGATCCTCGACGTCCGGATGTCGGGCATGAGCGGCCTCGAACTGCAGGAGCGCCTGATTGCCGACAATGCCGCGCTGCCGATCATCTTCGTCACGGGTCACGGCGACGTGCCGATGGCCGTCTCGACGATGAAAAAGGGTGCGATGGACTTTATCGAGAAACCGTTCGACGAAGCCGAGCTGCGCAAGCTCGTCGAGCGGATGCTCGACAAGGCCCGAAGCGAAAGCAAGAGCGTCCAGGAGCAGCGTGCCGCGAGCGAACGCCTGTCGAAGCTGACCGCGCGCGAGCAGCAGGTGCTCGAACGGATCATCGCGGGCCGCCTGAACAAGCAGATCGCCGACGATCTCGGCATCAGCATCAAGACGGTCGAAGCGCATCGCGCGAACATCATGGAAAAGCTCAACGTCAACACGGTGGCCGACCTGCTGCGTCTCGCACTGTCGAAGAAGCAGGCCTGAGCGAGCGCCGGCCGCGGCGGCGCTGCCCGCCCGGCCCGC
>NZ_JAAGPG010000469.1:0-6475 GCF_017104665.1 Burkholderia sp. Se-20378
TGGCGACGCATTCGATGCGACGCTCGCGCACGTGCTCGACACGCCGTCCGACACCCATGCAAGCGGCGTCGAAGCCGCGCGGCAACTGTTCGCGAACGGCATGCGGCCCGACGGCGTGTTCTGCTCGTCCGACCTGCTCGCGCTCGGCGTGATCGACGTCGCGCGCAGCGAATTCGGGTTGCGCGTGCCGGACGACGTGCGCGTGATCGGCTTCGACGACATCCCGGCCGCCGAATACGACGCCTATCGGCTCACGACGCTCCGTCAGGACACGCGCGGCCTCGCGCAAGCGGCAGTCGAGCTGCTCGCCGACCGGATGCAGACGTTCGACGGCCCGTCGCGCACCCGCATCGTGCCGGTCACGCAGGTGGTGCGGGCCAGCTGCGCATAACAAGAAGAGATCGGGCGCGGCGACGCCGCGCGTCACTTCAACCCGCCCGCGAACCCGCGCAACAGGTAGCGCTGCACATAGCCGGCCACGGCCAGCGTGGGCAGCGACGCCATCAGCCCGGCGCTCATCAAGTCGCCCCAGTCGATGCCGTTCTCCGTCACGTAGCCGGCAATCGCGAGCGGCAGCGTAAAGCGGCTCGGCGTCGACACGAACAGCAGCGCGATCAGGAATTCGTTCCACGCGGCGATGAACACGAAGATCGCGGTCGCGATCAGCCCCGGCGCACACAACGGCAACACGATCTGCACGAGCCGCCGCGCGAGCCCTGCGCCGTCGATGCAGGCCGCTTCCTCGTATTCGATCGGCACGTCGCGCACGAACGCGAGCAACATCCAGATCGCCATCGGCAGCGCGTAGATCTGGTAGGCGAGCATCAGGCCGAGCGTCGAGTCGAGCAGGTGCAGCCGCTTCGCGAGCGCGAACAGCGGTACCGCGATCGTGATCGGCGGCATCAGCTTCAACGCGAGCACGAGCACCAGGAACAGCAGGTCGAGCCGCGCCGGGAACCGCAGCCGCACGAGCGCGTACGCGGCCGGAAACGCGAGCGCCAGCGCGAGCAACGTCGTGCCAAAACCAACCAGCAGCGAATTGAACAGCGGCGCGCCGATGCCGTTGGACCATACCGACGCGAAATGCTCGAAGGTCGGCGCGGCCGGCCAGATCCGCAACGGATGATCGAGGCGTTCGAGCGTCGGCATGAACGCCGCGCCGGCCATCCACAGGCACGGCAGCAGCAACAGCGCGAGCGCGGCGATGCGCAGCGCCCACGGCATTGCGCGCCCGAAAGCGGCGCCCGTTCGTGCGCCCGTGATGCCTGCGGATTGCGCCGTCATGCGCGCCGCTTGCGAACCGTCTGCCATACGTACCCCGAGACCAGCAGCGCGGACGCCGCGAGCATCAGCACCGACGCGGCGCTCGCCGGCCCGACGTTGAAGAAGCGGAAGCCCGTGTCGTAGATATAGGTCGACAGTGTCTGCGTCGCGTTGCCGGGGCCGCCGCCCGTCAGCGCATAGACCTTGTCGAACAGCTTGAACGTGTCGATCGAGCGCAGCAGCATCGCAAGGCCGATCTGCGGCGCCGCGAGCGGCAGCGTGATGTCGCGCAGGCACTGCCACTCGCTCGCGCCGTCGGTGCGCGCGGCTTCGTAAAGCTCCTGCGGGATCGACTGCAGCCCGGCGAGCACGATCAGGAACGCCATCGGCGTCCACTGCCACACGTCGACGAGCGCGAGCGACCACAGCGCGAGATGCGGATCGGACAGCCAGCGCACGCCTTCGATGCCGAACGCCGCGAGCAGCGCGTTCAGGAAGCCGTCGAAGTTGAGCCAGTTGCGCCAGATCGCCGAGCACACGAGCGTGGACAGCATCATCGGCAGGATCGCGAGCGGCAGCGCGATGCGCCGGCCCGGAAACGCGCGCACGAACAGCAGCGCGAGGCCGAAGCCCAGCGCGACTTCGGCGAGCGATGCGACGATCGTGAAGCGCAGCGTGTTGCCGAACCCGGCCGTGAACGCGTCGTCGCCGAGCACCGCGCGATAGTTCGCGAGCCCGGCAAACGCGCGCCGGCCGGCCGAGTAGTCGACCTGGCAGAACGAGTCGATCAGCACCTGCGCGACCGGATACAGCGCGAGCGCGGCGAGCACCAGCAGCGCGGGCCCGAGCAGCGCGACGAACGGCAGGCTGCGGCCGAAGGCTTTCATGCGCGGTATCCCGGCGATGGGTCGAGGCGAGCCGTCACTTGCCGGCCGCGGCCGTCGCCTGCGCGATCTTCTGCTGCGCCTGGCGCAGCGCGGCGTCGGGTGCGGCCTGCCCGGTCAGCGCGAGCTGCAGCTGGTCGCCGAGAATGCTCTCGACCTGCTGCCAGTCCTTCACGCGCGGCCGCGCACGGCCGGCTTCGAGCGCCTTCAACTGATCCGGATACCAGCGGTACTGGCGCACCAGCGCCGGATCGTTGAACACGCTGCGGCGGGTCGGCGGAATGCCGATGCCGGCGAGGCGCGTCTGCGTGTCGCGTGCGGTCAGGTACGCGAGGAAATCCTGCGCGAGCTTCGCGTGCGGCGCGTCCTTCGGAATGCCCATCTGCCAGATGCCGAGCATCGGCGCCGGGCCTGCGGTCTGCCCGGGCGGCGGCTGCAGCGCGATCTGGCCGACCACGCGCGACTGCTTCGGATCGTCGAGCGCCGGCACCCACGCCGGCCACACCTCGATCGACTGCGCGGCCGTGCCGCGCTGCAGCGCATCGCGCACTTCCGCCGCGCCGTACACGTCGACGTCCTTCGGCGCCGACGCCTTCAGCGCGAGGAAGGTCTTCAGCGCGGCCTGCGCTTCGCGCGAATCGATCGTCACGTTGCCGGCGTGGTCGAACACGTCGCCGCCGTAGGCCCACAGGATCGGCAGGAAGCCCGTCACGACGGGGTTGCCCTTCGTGCCGCGGAACACGACGCCCGACACGCTCTTGTCCGCGCCGCCGACGGTCTGCGCGATCTTCAGCACGTCGTCCCAGTTGCGCGGCGGCTGCAGCTTGTACTTCGCGAGCAGGTCCTTGCGGTACGCGAACATCTCGACGTTGCCGACGATCGGCAGCGCGTACAGCGCACCGGCCGCGTTGCGGCCGAGCGCGACGGTGGACGGCACGAGATCGGCGTCCGCGAGCGACGCCGGCAGCGGCTTCAGCCAGCCGTTGCCGATGAATTCGGGCGCCCACGTGTCGTCCATCATCACGAGGTCGTATGCGCCGGTGCCTTCGCGCATCGACAGCTTGAGCTTCTGGTACAGGTTTGCGTTCGGCAGCTTGAGCAACTCGATCTCGGTGCCCGGGTGCAACTTGTTGAAACCGGCGACGGCGTCGGCCAGCCCCTTGCCGTAAATGTCGTCGCGGCCTGCGATGACGAGATCCGCGGCAACGGCGTGCGTGGCGGCGAAGGACAGCGCAAGGGCGGCGGACAGCGCGCGCAGGCGGCTCAGCAGGGTCATGTGGTCTCTCTCGATCGGCGTTTATAGCGGGACAACCATTCGTTGCACACGTGTGCAACGCGGGCGACACGTCGGGTCGCCTGAAGCGTCGCCATTGTTCACGTCGACCGTGAAGGTATTGTGGCAAGCGGCAAGCCGGGCAATCCGGGACACGCGTAAGGTGCGCCGGACAGAACGATCCGGCTCCTGATGAAAATGGCGGGAAAGCCGCTCCCGACCTTCCACGCCATGGCTCGCGATAATGGTTTCCATCAATCTCGCCCGTTCAGTCAAGCATACGGGCGATTTTTTTCAAGCATCGCTTTCCATCGATGGACTGGCGCCAGCGCCGCAGACGGTCAGAAGTTCACGCGGATCCCGGCCATCACTGCCAGCTGCCGGCTCGAGTTGCTGTTCGCGAGCACCGGAATCTGCGCGTAGTTCACCGCGTTGCCGTCCGCGTCGGTGCCGAGCCCCTTCCCGCTCGCGATCTGGCCGATCGCGACCGCATACAGCGCCGTGCGCTTCGACAGGCTGTAGTTCGTGCCGACGTTCACCTGGTGGAACCGCGTCGTGCCGCGCCCATCGGTATGCGCGGCGTTGAAGATGTAGGCCACACCGCCCTGCAGCGCGGGCGTGAACATGTACGTGGCGTTCAGCTCGCCGATGTCGAACGTGAACGCCTGCGTGCGCGGCTGCGCGGTGGTCGAGAAATAGCGGCTGTCGCCGAGGCGCGTATGCGTATAGGTGAGCGCGATCGTCGCATCGCCGAACGTGACCGACCCGCCCGCGCCGAACGCGCGCATCGAGCCGGCGTCCTGCAGCAGGCAGTACATCGCGCCCGGGTTGCTGCACGCGAAATCGCCGATATAGCCGCTCGCGCCGCCGAGCGCCGCGTCGAGCGGCTGGTGCAGGTCGAGGTAGCCGACCGAGAACGCGACCGGCGCGCGCGTGTACGTCGCAGCCACCGCATAGCCGCGCTTCGCGGAGAAATCGCCGGCCTGCCCGCCGAAGCTGAACGTGCCGCCGAACGTGAGGCCGTTGAAATCGGCGCTGGTGAACTTCACTGCGTTGTTGAAGTTGAATGCGGCGTTCAGGTTGTCGACGTCGCCGAGGTGCGAGCCGTACGGCGTCGCCCAGTTGTTGCTCGACACGTACGCGCCGAGCATGTCGGTGTACGAGTCGTACTGGCGGCCGAGGCCGAGCGTGCCGATCCCGTCCTGGCGCAGCCCGACCCACGCCTGCCGGCTGAAGGCCGTGCCGCCCTGCAGCGCCTGCCCGTTCGCCGACAGGAACTGCTGCTCGAGCGTGAACACCGCATTGAGCCCGCCGCCGAGCGGCTCGGCGCCCTGGAAGCCGAAGCGCGACGGCACGAGGTTGCCGCCGCCCATCTGCCACGCATGGCCGCCGCCCGTGCTGCCGTCGGCGCGCGTGAACTGCTGGTTCGTCGAGTAGATGATGCCGGTGTCCACGGTGCCGTACAGCGTCACGCTGCCCGAGGTCTGCGCGTGTGCGTGCATGCAACCCAGCGTCGCCGCAGCCGCGGCCAGTCGTCGTCCGATCTTCATGTCCCGCCCCTCTGTTGTCATCGATTCGCAGTGCAGATCGATGGGGTTATCGATATGGGTGACAGGACTCTATCCAGCGAAAATTCAGGACCTCTATCGCAAATCGGCAAACAGTGGCGCGCGTTGCCCGTGACGGCGCCCGACGGCAGCGTCGCGGTGCGCGTGCGTCATTCGGGGCGCGTCGTCTGGGACGGCAGCTCGCCGAACAGGTCGCGATACTCGCGTGCGAAATATCCGAGGTGCGTGAACCCCCAGCTCGCGGCGGCCTCGCCGACGCCGAGCTGCTGCACGGACGTCGTGCGCAGCATGCGGCGCACCGCGTTCAGCCGGATCGTGCGCAGATAGCCGACAGGCGTGACGTCGGCCACGCGCTGGAAACTCGTTTGCAGCGTGCGGCGGCTGCAGCGCAGCGCCCGGCAAAGTTCGAGCACGGTGACGGGTTCTTCGGGCCGGTCGCGCAGATGCTTCTCGCAACGGCTCACGATGTCGCTGTAGGTGGCGTGCGTGATGTCGCGGCGCTCGACGCCGATGCCCTGCTCGAGCGCGTCGAGGAACATGCCGAGCATCGCGTCGCGGAACATCTTGCGGGTAGCCGCGTATTCGAGGTGGCCCGGATTGCGCTGCGCGTCGTCGATCAGCGCCGACAGCCGCACGCCGAGCGCGACGCCCTGCTCGTCGGACAATCGCGTCACGTGGCGCAGCTTGCGTGCGCCGGATGCGCCGAATTCGGCTTCGCACAGCTCGTCGACCATGTCGGACGCCGCGCTGATCCCGACGAGCCCCATCCCTTCCGGCGTGTGGAATTCGAAATCCTCGCCCGCGCGTAGCGCGAGCAGCGCATAGCCGTCGATGGGCTGGCCCTGGAACGTACCCGCAAGCGGCACGGACAGCGGCACCGCGAGCGACGTGCGGCCGGCCGGTGCGAGCCCGGTTTGCGCGACACGCCGGTTGGTCGTTTCGCGGAAGAAGTGGAAATCATCGTACAGCACCTGCGTGACGGTGCCCTTGAAGCGGCCCGGCGTCATCTGGCGGTAGACCTGATGCCAGCCCGCGATCGCGAGCCCGTGATCGTGCACGTCTTCGTGTGAGCGTGACTGGAACAGCATCGGCATCTCCGGTAAAACCCCTAAACGCGGCCGCCGGGCTTCCCCGGCGCGCAACGCCACAGCTTACCCGTGCAAAATCCTGCGTAGTGCGGTTTCGAACGCAAGACAGGCCGCCGACAGCGCGGCGGCCTGCTCGCCCGTCAGGCGAACGTAGCGGCGGAACGACGGCATCCGGTTCACGACCTCGCTGCCGCCGAACGGCACGATCGCGAGCGTCCAGCGGCCGTCGTGCGCGTCGATCGTGCAGTCGGTCAGGTGCAGCGGCCGCAGCGCGTCGGCCAGCGACGGCTCGGCCACCAGCGCGGCCAGCGTGTCGACGAATCCGGGGTCGCATCCCGGCACGGCCACCGCGTCGCTGCCCCTACCGCGCCGCCAGCCCGTAGATCGGAAGAGACTCGG
>NZ_JAAGPG010000470.1:0-6382 GCF_017104665.1 Burkholderia sp. Se-20378
TCGTCAACGTGTCGGCGGGGCAGCTCGGTCACGGCACGATCGTGCCGACCTTCGCGGCCGCGCTGGCCGGCGCGGGGCTCGCGCCCGACCGGCTGGAAATCGAGGTGACGGAAACCGCGCTGCTGCACGACGAAGGCAAGGCCATCGCGGACCTGCGCGCGCTGCGTTCGATGGGCGTGCGCGTCGCCCTCGACGATTTCGGCACGGGCTTCTCGTCACTCGCGCATCTTCGCGCGTTCCCGTTCGACAAGATCAAGATCGACGGCAGCTTCGTGCGCGATGCGGTCACGCGCCCGGACTGCGCGGCCGTCGTGCGCACGGTGGCCGATCTCGGCAAGCGTCTCGGTGTCACGACCGTTGCGGAAGGTGTCGAGACGGAGGAGCAACTGGCGTGCATCACGGATGCCGGCTGCCGCGAGGTGCAGGGCTTCCTGATCGGCAGGCCCGCGCCGGGCGAGCAGGATGCGCCGGCCATCCGCTGGATCGAGCGGGCCGCGCTGGCGGCGCAGGCTACCGCGAGGCAGGCGTGAGCGCAGAATGATCAGGACCGTACGTCCGCGATTACGCGCCGAACCGCGAACGCCAGCGGATCGACCTCGTGAACCCCGATGGAAAGCGTGGCACCCAACCACGCTGCAAGCTGTTCGAGCTGAGCGAAAGCGTATCCGGGGTCCGCGGTGACGATGTTCACGTAGGCCGTGTCTCGACGATATCCCGCCCTGACATCGATGCGTATGCCGCCCGGAAACCGTTGGTGGAGCGCTTCGCGAACCCGGCCAATATCGATCTCGCCGGGTTCCGCACGCCGGCCCTTTTGAGGCTTGGCACCCGGCACGACAAAATAGGCGCTGACACGTACTTCCTGGCCGTCGAGGGCCCTGACGTGCGCACCCTGCCGATAAGCCAGCACGGCGAGCCGCTTGCGCCGCTCGAGGCCCGATACCAACACACATTTGCCTGCGACGTTCGTCTGGCCCTCGCCGATCATTTGCGCGAATCGAACCGCTTTCTCGCCGGCAGCGTCACGCCATCCGAAATGCAGCGCAAGCCTTGGCGTTCTGCCGATCTCCGCTCCGAGCCGCTTCATGACCGACAGCATGGCCGCCTCGTCCAGGTCGTCAAACACGAGCTCCGCGGCAAGCGGGCGCCCGGCCGCATAGGTGGTGAGCCATTGTCGGGTCTCGATGAGTTCCCCCGGCACGCTGTCACCCTGCAATTCGAGCGTGACGAGGACGACATCGCCATGCAGCCAGGTCCTGGCGGCGGGATGGGGCGCGAGGCCGGCCAGGTTGCGGGCGTCATCGGCGCTCGACGCACGCACCGCTGCCAGCAGGAACACGTCATGGGCATGGATTCCGTCGGGCACCACGTATGCGCCTTTCTTCCAGGCCAGTGCGCGCAACTCAGGGAACAGGTCGTCTGCTTCGTATCCCGTCGCGATCACCGAGCGACCGATCGCCGCCAGCTCGCGAGGCGATCCTCCGCCCGACAATCCCGGGCCCGCCACCGCTTCTTCCTTGAACAGGCGCTTCCACTCGGACGAGTACTCGGCATCCGGCGCCCATGACGGCAGCAGTTGGGCGAGGTAGGCGTCCGCGTCCGCGAGGGTCTCGAACTTCGCGACCATCACGCACTCGCCGCTGTTGTTGCCGGAGAATGCCTGCCACACACTGACCGATGGCGTGGACCGGGGGCGACTGACACCTGCGTTGCGACGTGCACAGCCCCGCCGCACGCTTGGCTGCTCGAGACGCGGCCGCTCGTTCCACCACCCATGCAGGATTTCCTCCGCACTGGTCGCCGGCAGGCCGCCGTCATGGAACGAGCAGCCCTGCATGCGCTGGTCAGGCGTGATGGAAACGAAGTCCAGACCTGCGCCGCAGTCGCCACTTCCATCAGCGCCATCGAACAGTCTGGGTACGGGAACCGCGTCGCCAAAGCATACCGACAGGCGGCATGCAATCGGCGAGTCCTGCACGATCGCCGCAAGCTGCGTTCGCCCGCGTGGCGAAAGGTGCCTGCGCAGATCCGGGCCGATGTAAGACAGCAACGAGACATCCTGGCAACCCAGCGTGGCCAGTTCGGCCAGCAGTGCGGGAAGCCCCGGCAGCACGGCGTCGTCGACGATCAGGTTTGCGCCCCACCTTTGTCCGTATTCCGACAGGACCGTGCCCGTGTCGCGCCAGCGCACATCATCGTAGAGCGAGACGCGGACCTGACCGAAGCGGCCGGCGTAGGACGCAAACGTGTTTCGCCGGATCAACGTTCCGTTGGTCGTGACGTTCAGCGCAAGCGGCGTGGTGTCATGAAGGATGTCGATCAGCTCGGCGAACCCACGAAACGCGAACGGCTCTCCGCCGCCAAAGGCGACTTCCAGCGTTCCAGCTTCGCTGAGGCCGCGAAGGACGTCCACGGCCGACCGGACGGACCAGGCGCTATCACGCCGCACGTCGCGCGAGCAAAAATCGCAGGACAGATTGCACTTGTTCGTGATCCCGAACATCACGACTCGCGGTGCGAGGCGTCGCAAGTGGCGAGTCGCGGGATTCTCGATCCGGACGTGCGTTCCTGTCGCGGGGTGAAAGCGCAGCAGTGCGCCATCAAGCGGATATTCCCTGAATGCATTGCGATCAAAACCCGTGTCAACCGGCATCGGCGAGGCCCTCTCTCTTTCAGTGCCCAGGATCCCCGTGAACCCGGCGACGCCATGGGAAACCGTTGTATTTGTCTTGAGCGCGTTGCGCGCGAACGGGAAATTATCCCGGCGTAGCCGGCAGCCGACAAGCTGCGGCCGCTGCAGCGTCGCCGCGATGACAAAGGCGACCCGATTAAAACCCGTCTGGCAAGGTCAGATCCGGTCGAAATTGAACGGCGTCACGTCCGGCAAGCCTTCGACGCGCTGTACTTCGACGCCGCACCAGGTGCCGATCATGTCGATCATGCGGCGCGCCCCGGCGCCATCGTTGAACCGGCCCATCAGGTCGATCGGTGGATGGGCGCGAAAAACGAGCATCAGCTGCACCAGATTTTGCTGAAGTGTCGTCCATGAGCCCCCCACGACTGCACCGTCCAGACTCCGGCGCGCGCCAATCAGCACACGCTCGAGATCGCGGCACGCGTAGGTATGCCGCACCGGCCTGCGCAGCAGCCGCGTGGTGGTGATGTCGATCCAGCGTTCCCCGTCTCGCCAGCAGAAGCGGGCTTCACGCAGCGGGCCGCCGAACCAGCGCGCGCGCATCAGCTTGCAGCCGATCCAGATCATCAGCACGCCAACGCCGACGAGGAGTACGACCGTGATGCCGAGGCCGAGCCATTCGTACCATGCATGCAGTTCGTCTCCGGTCAGGAGCCCGGCCAACGCGGGTACGCCGATCAAACAGGCCAGCCCGAGCATGCCGAAGCCGAAACCGAGCAGCCACCAGACGAAACGGTTGATGCGCACGCGGCGTGGCGACAGAACCAGATCCCGGCCGTCGGGAACGCATCCATAGCCGGCGTCGAACATCCACCGGTCCGGGGCCAGCACGCCCAATATCAGGGCGAGCAATCCAAGTCCGCCGAGTGAGACGGTGGTCCAGTCGACGAGGGCTTCGATAAAAGGAGGCATTGACGCGCCCAATTGAGATCCGCTGCGCCGCGCAACGCGGATGTTCAGTCCGATTCGTTCGTCGCGATTCTGTCTGATCCCGTGTCGGGCGGCAAGCGGATCGCAGAGGAGCCGGTTGCGATGCTTGCGGTATGCGGGAACGAAGGTGGTGCGACCGAGGACCGCTACCGCTTGCGAATCTCCGGCCCGATTTGATCGATCCGTCGGGATGGCCGATTCTGCGAGGCCAGCATTCAGGGGCGAGGGGCGCGCTGCAACCGTCGTCACTCATTGCGGCACATTTGCCGATGCGATGCACACGAAACCATCAGCACGCGACTTCTTTCCCCTGAGCAAGGGAACTCGGGCTCGCAACCTTCACGCCCCCTCGCGCGGCAGCGTAAGAACCGCATCGAGCCCGCCACCGTCCCGATTGCGCAGCATCAGCGTGCCGCCATGCAGCGTCGCGATGCTGCGCGCGATCGTGAGCCCCAGCCCCGTGCCGCCGTCGTCGAGATTGGCGTGCCTGCCGCGCCGGTACGGCTCGAACACGCGTTCGAGCCAGTCGTCGGGAAGGCCGGGGCCGGTGTCGCTGACGACGATGCGCACGGCGTCCTTGCCGTCGCGCACGTCGATCGTCACCGGTGCGCCGCCGCTGTAGTGCGCGGCGTTGTCGAGCAGGTTCTGCAGGCAGCGCTTCAGGTTGCGCGCGAAGCCCGACACCGGCGCCGACGCGTGCCCGCCGATCGTGACCGCCTGCCCAGTATCGCGCGCATCTTCCGCGAGCCCTTCGAGCATCGAATCGAGATCGATGTCGCAGCGCGGCTCCGTCACCTCCACGCCGCGCACCGCGTCGAGCGCGCCGCGCACCATCGCTTCCATTTCGTCGAGATCGCCGCGCAGCCGGTCGCGCCACTCGGGATCCGGCAGCATCTCGGTCCGCAGCCGCAGGCGCGTGAGCGGCGTGCGCAGGTCGTGCGACACCGCGCCGAGAAAGCGCGCACGCCCGGCGAAGCTGTCGATCAGCTGCTGCTGCATCGCGTTGAACGACTCGGCCGCGCGACGCACTTCCGACGGCCCGTCGACGGCCAGCGGCGGCCGGTGCATGTCGCGGCCGAGCGCTTCGGCGGCACGCGCGAGCTGCGTCAGCGGCTTCAGCGCGAAGCGCACCGCGACGAACGCGACCGCGCACACGGCGACGAAACGGATCAGGTAAAGCCGCAACAGGTAATCGAAGACGAGCGACGCGGGCATCGCATGCATGCCGGCCTGGCCTTCGTCGGCGCGCACGTCGAGCCAGCCGCCCGACGGCAGGCCGACCTGCACGTGGAATTCGCCCGTCGGCATCCGCGAATCGAACAGGCTCAGCGGGCCGGCATGATGGCCTGCGTCGTCGTGCAACACGGCTTCGACGAGGCGAAACGGCACATCGGCACCGAGCCGCCGCGACAGGACGCCGGCGATCAGGCCGGCCGTTGCGTGCTGCGCGAAATTCAGCGTGCCGACGGGCGAGGGCGCATCGATGCGCTTGAGCCGGTAGCGATCATCGCCCAGCGCGGCGATGACCGCGTCGCGCACGGCTGGGTCCGGCGCGGCGTCGACGAGCCGCAGCGTATCAGCGAGCCGGCTCGCGAACAGGCGCGCCGGAATTTCCAGCATGCGGTTGTCGTGCGTGTCGAACCAGATCGTGCCGGTCAGCATCTGGCCGGCGAACATGCCGGCCGCGAGGATCGCGACGAGCCGCCCGAACAGCGAGTCGGGCCACACGCGCAGCTTCATGCGCCGCATGCCCGTCATGCTTCGTGCACGACATCCGCGACGAGCATGTAACCCTCGTTGCGGACCGTGCGGATCAGCGCAGCATTGCGCGCGGCGTCCTTCAGGTGGTGGCGCAGCCGGCTCACGCACACGTCGATCGAACGATCGAGCGGCGCACGCTCCTTGCCGAATACATGATCGAGCAGGAATTCGCGCGACAGCGGCCGGTTCGGGTGATCGAGCAGTGCGCGCAGCGTGCGGTAGTCCGAGCCGCCGAGCGACACGACGACGCCGTCGGGCGACATCATCTGCTTCATTCGCGTATCGAGATGCCAGCCGGCGAAGCTGACGCGCGACGACGCTTCCGTGCGCCGCGTGCCCGGAATCGCGCGCGTGCGACGCAGCACGACCTTGATCTTCGCGACGAGCTCGCGCGGATCGAACGGCTTCGGCAGGTAGTCGTCCGCGCCCATCTCGAGGCCGAGGATCCGGTCGAGCAGGCCGCCGCGCGCGCTCAGGATCACGATCGGCACGTCGTGGCGCTGCCGCAGGTCGCGCGTGAGGTCGAGACCGTCCTCGCCGTCGAGCATCAGGTCGAGCACGACGAGATCGACGGTCGACGTCCCGAGCGCCTGCCGAAGCTGCAGGCCGTTCTCGGCCAGCGTGACGCGATAGTTCATGCCGCGCAGGTAGTCGCCGAGCAGCGTACGGATGTTCGGATCGTCGTCGACGACAAGGATGTGGTCCATCGGGGGAAGCTTCCGGATAAATCGAAATGATTCTGAAAGGAAAGACGCGCCAACACATTCCATTACAAAAGGCCGCGCTTCCAACACATCGCCATTACACGCGGTGATTACAGTGTCGCCCTTCAAATGGCAATGATTCTCATTCAGAGGCGACATTATGGCAATTTTCAGACAGGCGTGGGTGCGGCGCGCGTGCATCGGTGCAATCGCATGGATGGTCGGCGCGACCGTTGCACACGCAACGGCGGCGACGGCCGAGCCGGTTCCCGCGGTGTCGCCCAGGTCGGAC
>NZ_JAAGPG010000471.1:0-6439 GCF_017104665.1 Burkholderia sp. Se-20378
GGGCAGCCCGGTGGCAACGTGCCGCTGAGCCAGCTCGCCTGTGCGGGCTGCGGCGCCCTCAATGCGTCGGATGCGCGGTTCTGCGCGCAGTGCGGTGCCGCGCAGCGCGGCAAGTCCTGCAGCCGTTGCCACTCGGCGCTGGCGGCCGACGCGCGTTTTTGTCCCGGGTGCGGGACGCAGGCTGCGTAAGTCAGTGTGTCGGCCATGCGCGCCGGCGGCGTGTGAACGCCGGCCGGCGCGCTTCGTTTCAGGGGGCGGTGTACCGCCTTTCGATCAGCGCAGCGGCAGGTAGATCTCGGTACGCAGGTCGGCCGGCGCCGCATCCATCGGCGTATTGAGGTACAGCTCGAACGGCGGCGCGTCGGCGGCTTCGCGGCCCGAGTGACGCAGCCAGTCGCCGTAGAGCCACTGGTACGCCGTCTTCAGGTCTGCATACGGCCCCGTATGCAGCAACACCGCGTATTCGCCGCCCGCCACCGTCGCGCGCTCCACCGGCGGCGCGGGTTCGACGTCAGGCGCCCCGTCGGCCGGCATGAAGCAGGCTTTCGCGCGCAACTGTGCTTCGGGCGTCGTGTCCGGATCGTCGTAAAAAATGCCGATCATCTTCGCGCCGGGGCCGATCAACCCGTGCTGCCCGACCCACGCACCGATCCGCATGAACGCTTCGCTGACCTTCAAGTACGAACCGGTGTGCGCCACTGCATAGCCGTGTAATTCCGGTAGCTGCCGGATCTCGACTTCATGCTTGAACATGTCTTCTTCTCCTCGCTGTAACGGATAGATGGGCCGGTGGCTGCCCGTGCGCCGGTGCTGCACGGGAGGCACGCCGTATGCGTCGCGAAACGCCCGCGCGAACGCGTGCGTCGAACCGTAGCCCGCGCGTCGCGCGATTTCGTCGATCGGCCGCGCCGTGCAGACGAGATCCTCGGACGCGCGCACGATCCGCATCCGCCGCACCGTCAGCACGATCGACTCGCCATACAGCGCGCGATAGACGCGCTGCCAGTGATACGGCGACAGGCACGCGACTTCGGCGAGCCGGTTCAGGTCGAGCGGGCCGTCGAGGTGCGCGTGGATGTACTCGTGGACGCGCGCCACGCTCGCCGCATAGCGAAGCCAGGCGGGCTGGTCGGGTTTCGTTGCGGCGGTCATCGGCGTGTCCGGGCGGGAACCGACGTCACGGTAGCACGGGCCGAATGGATAAATCTTGCGGAAATGCGTAGGAGGCCGATAAATCAGGCCCCATTTTATTTTGACGAAATGGGGTCTTGCCCCCCTGCGATCTATGACTAAAGTTAAAGACGGTGAAATCGGGTGATCGCGTCATTTTTCTCGGGTAAGTTGCTTCGTCGGGGCAGCACGTTTTTCGAAGTACGCAGGTAGTTCGTCGATGTTCAATCGCAACACCACGTTTTCGGGAGAAGAAGAAATGGATGCTTCCAGCTTCATCACGTCGCTGCAGACCACGCTAGGGGGGTATCTGCCAAAGATCGCCGGCGCGATCGGCATCCTGGTGATCGGCTGGCTGATCGCCGTCGTGGTGCGGGCCGGCGCGATGCGCCTGCTCGGCGCGCTGAAGGTCGATCAGCGGATCAACGAAAGCACCGGCCAGGGCGCCTGCGTCGAGCGCATCATCGCAGGCGGCCTGTTCTGGCTCGTGCTGCTGGTCACCGCGGTGGGCATCTTCAACGTGCTCAACCTGTACGCGGTCTCCAACCCGTTCTCGCTGCTCGTCACCCACATCGTCAACTACCTGCCGAACCTGATCGGCGGCGGGGCGCTGACGCTGATCGCGTGGCTCATCGCGTCGCTGCTGCGAAGCCTCGCGAACCGCGCGCTGAAGGCGAGCAAGATCGACGACAAGCTGTCCGAAGGCGCCGGCATGCAGCCGATGAGCGGCTATCTCGGCGACGTGCTGTTCTGGCTCGTGATCCTGATGTTCCTGCCGGCGATCCTCGCGTCGTTCGCGCTGTCGGGGCTGCTGTCGCCGGTGCAGGGGATGGTCGACAAGCTGCTCGCGATCGTGCCGAACCTGTTCGCGGCCGCGGTGATCGGCATCGTCGGCTGGATCGTCGCGCGCGTGCTGCGCGGCCTCGTGACGAACCTGCTCGTCGCCGCCGGCGCCGACCGCCTCACGCAGGGTCTCGACAGCCCGACGCCCGTGCGCGTGTCGAACCTGGTCGGCACGATCGTCTACGTGTTCGTGTTCGTGCCGACGCTGATCTCCGCGCTCGACGCGCTGAAGATCGACGCGATCTCGGTGCCGGCCACCAACATGCTGAACCAGTTCCTCGGCGCGGTGCCGGACATCGTCGCGGCGATCGTGATCGTGCTGGTGACGTTCTACTTCGCGCGCTTCGTCGCGTCGCTCGCGCAGAAGCTGCTGGAAGCCGCGGGCGCCGACGGGCTGCCGGCCGTGCTCGGCGTCGAGCGCGTGTTCTCGGGGATCCTGCAGCCGTCGGTGCTGGTCGCGCGGCTGATCGTGTTCTTCGCGATGCTGTTTGCGTCGGTCGAAGCGGCGAACCGGCTCGGCTTCTCGCAGGTGCGCGACGTCGTCACGCTGTTCATCGAATTCGGCGGCCATGTGCTGATGGGCGGCGTGATCCTCGTGATCGGCGTGTGGCTCGCGGGCCTTGCGCGCCGCGTGATCGAGCAGGCCGACCGTGAGCACAGCGTGCTGTTCGCACGCATCGCGCAATTCGCGATCCTGGGCCTCGTGTTCGCGATGGGGCTGCGCGCGATGGGCATCGCGAACGAGATCGTGCAGCTCGCGTTCGGCCTCGTGCTCGGCGCGATCGCGGTGGCGGTGGCGCTGTCGTTCGGCCTCGGCGGGCGCGAAGCGGCCGGCAAGCTGCTCGACCGCTGGTTCAACCAGCGCGGCGGCGGCCAGTAAGGCCACCGTCGAGCATCCGTCCGGCCGCGCTGCATGGCCGGACGGCGCTGCGGCAGCGTGTGTATCCAGCCGGGCGAGAACGGCACGCGACCGTTCCGTTCGTGCGGCGCCGCCCGCGCCCGGCTGTCGGCAGCCGGCTGCCGCTGTGCCGCCCGCGGGGTGTCGGCTTCGTACCGATCGGCTTCGTCAGCCGTTCCGTGTCTGCATTTCCGTCAGCGAAATGTCAGCCGCGATCTTTGCCGAATTTCGATAACACGTCGTTTAATGACTCTCTAGCATCGATTCTCAGTCGCGCAGGCCGCCAGGCCCGGCGCCTTTGAGGAGAGAGTCCGATGAAAGCAGAGTCGAATGGCCGGCCCGCCGCCGGCGCCAAGTCGTCCGGCCAGCCCGCGCTGCAGCAGACGCTCGGGACCTGGCAACTGTGGGGTATCGCGGTCGGCCTCGTGATTTCCGGCGAATACTTCGGCTGGAGCTACGGCTGGGCGAGCGCCGGCACGCTGGGCTTCGTCGTCACCGCGCTGTTCGTCGCGGCGATGTACACCACCTTCATCTTCAGTTTCACCGAGCTGACGACGTCGATCCCGCACGCGGGCGGCCCGTTCGCGTATGCGCGCCGTGCGTTCGGCCCGACCGGCGGCTATCTCGCCGGCGCCGCGACACTCGTCGAGTTCGTGTTCGCGCCGCCCGCGATCGCGCTTGCGATCGGCGCGTACCTGCACGTGCAGTTCCCCGGCCTCGAGCCGAAGCATGCGGCGATGGGTGCGTATCTCGTGTTCATGGCGCTGAACATCGTCGGCGTACAGATCGCGGCGACCTTCGAGCTGGTCGTCACGCTGCTCGCGATCTTCGAGCTGCTGGTGTTCATGGGCGTCGTGTCGCCGGGGTTTGCGTGGAGCAACTTCATGAAGGGCGGCTGGTCGGGCGCCGATCATTTCAGCGTGGGCGCGTTCCACGGGATGTTCGCGGCGATCCCGTTCGCAATCTGGTTCTTCCTCGCGATCGAAGGCGTCGCGATGGCCGCCGAGGAAGCGAAGAACCCGAAGCGCTCGATCCCGATCGCGTACGTGGCCGGGATCCTGACCCTCGTTGCACTCGCGATCGGCGTGATGGTGTTCGCCGGCGGCGCGGGCGACTGGACCAAGCTCGCGAACATCAACGACCCGCTGCCGCAGGCAATGAAGTACATCGTCGGCGCGAACAGCGGCTGGATGCACATGCTGGTGTGGCTCGGGCTGTTCGGGCTGGTCGCGTCGTTCCACGGGATCATCCTCGGCTATTCGCGCCAGATCTTTGCGCTGGCCCGTGAAGGCTACCTGCCCGAATGGCTCGCGAAGGTGCATCCGCGCTTCAAGACGCCTTACCGCGCGATCATCGCAGGCGGCGTGGTCGGCATCGCGGCGATCTACAGCGACGAGCTGATCCAGTTCGGCGGGCAGACGCTGACCGCGAATATCGTGACGATGTCGGTGTTCGGTGCGATCGTGATGTATATCGTGAGCATGGCGTCGCTGTTCAAGCTGCGCCGCTCGCAGCCGAATCTCGAACGGCCGTTCCGCGCGCCGCTGTACCCGATCTTCCCGGCGTTCGCGATCCTGGCCGCGCTCATTTGTCTCGGGACGATGGTGTACTTCAACGGGCTGGTCGCGCTGGTGTTCCTCGGCTTCCTCGCGTTCGGCTACGCGTACTTCCTCGCGACGCGTTCGCAGCGTGCAAGTGCGCCGGGCGACGTGCTGCTGGAGGAGTGAGCAGGGTGAAGGTGAACGGCCGTCCCTGACGGCATCCGGCGCGCCCCGTCGAACGGGCGCGCCGTCGGCTTTTGGCAAGGAGACTCGCAGATGTCCTATACGGAGACGATCGGTCCGCGCACGTACCGTTTCGCGGACCTGAAGACGCTGCTCGCGAAAGCGAGCCCGCTGCGTTCCGGCGACCAGCTCGCCGGTGTCGCGGCGGCGAGCGAGGAGGAGCGCGTCGCCGCGAAGATCGCGCTCGCGGGCGTGCCGCTGAAGGCATTCCTGAGCGAAGCGGTAATTCCGTATGAAGACGACGAGGTCACGCGCCTCATCGTCGACGATCACGATGCGCAGGCGTTCGCGGAAATCTCGCACCTCACCGTCGGCGATTTCCGCAACTGGCTATTGTCGCCGGCGGCTGACGGCGCGGCGCTCGAACGGATCGCGCCGGGCCTCACGCCCGAGATGGTCGCGGCCGTGTCGAAGCTGATGCGCAACCAGGACCTGATCGCGGCCGCGAGGAAGCGCCGCGTCGTCACGCGTTTTCGCAACACGGTTGGGTTGCCGGGCCGGATGTCGGTGCGGTTGCAGCCGAACCACCCGACCGACGACGTGAAGGGCATCGCCGCATCGATGCTCGACGGGCTGATGTACGGCTGCGGCGACGCGATGATCGGCATCAACCCGGCCACCGACAGCCTCGCGGCGATCGTGAAGCTGCTCGCGATGATCGACGGCTTCCGCGAACGCTACGGCGTGCCGACGCAGTCATGCGTGCTCACGCACGTGACCAACACGATCGCGGCGGTCGAGAAGGGTGCGCCGGTCGATCTCGTGTTCCAGTCGATCGCGGGCACCGAGAAGGCGAACGCGAGCTTCGGCATCTCGCTCGCGCTGCTCGGCGAGGCGCGCGAGGCTGCGTTGTCGCTCAAGCGCGGCACGGTCGGCAACAACCTGATGTACTTCGAGACGGGGCAGGGCAGCGCGCTGTCGGCGAACGCGCACTTCGGCGTCGATCAGCAGACCTGCGAAGTGCGCGCGTATGCGGTGGCGCGCAAGTTCGAGCCGTTTCTCGTGAACACGGTGGTCGGCTTCATCGGGCCGGAATACCTGTACGACGGCAAGCAGATCATCCGCGCGGGGCTCGAGGATCACTTCTGCGGGAAGCTGCTCGGCGTGCCGATGGGTTGCGACATCTGCTACACGAACCACGCGGAAGCCGACTCGGACGACATGGATACGCTGCTGACGCTGCTGGGTGTGGCCGGCATCAACTTCATCATGGGGATTCCGGGCGCGGACGACGTGATGCTGAACTACCAGAGCACGTCGTTTCACGACCAGCTGTACGTGCGCGAGGTGCTCGGCCTGCGCCGCGCGCCCGAATTCGAGGAGTGGCTGGAGACGATGGAGATCGCCGACGCGCACGGTGCGTTGCGTGCCGCGACGTCGCGCGTGCCGCTGCTCGCGGGCGCGAACGACTGGATGGGGATTTCGGCATGAGCGACGCCGTCGAAAAGAACCCGTGGGCGCAGCTGAAGTCGTTCACGAATGCGCGGATCGCGCTCGGCCGCGCGGGCAACAGCCTGCCGACCGCGCCGCTGCTCGCGTTCAACCTGTCGCATGCGCAGGCGCGCGACGCGGTGCACCAGCCGCTCGACTCTGATGCGCTGCGGCGCGAGCTCGACGCGGCCGGCTACGCGACGCTCGGCGTGCAGAGCGCCGCGCCCGATCGCCAGCATTACCTGCGCCGGCCCGACCTCGGCCGCAAGCTGTCGGATGAAGGGCGCGCGCTGCTGGCTGCGCACGGCGACAA
>NZ_JAAGPG010000472.1:0-6192 GCF_017104665.1 Burkholderia sp. Se-20378
TGGTCGAGTTCATGAAGGTGATCGCGGCGATCCCGGTCAGCACGAGCGCGGCGCCGAACAGCCAGTAGCCCGGCGCCAGCGCAGCCAGCGTGCAGCCGAGCCCGAACAGCGCCGCGCCGATCCACAGATGCCGGAAGCGCGGCCGGTCGCGGCGCGCCGCGAGCAACGCACCGGTAATCGTGCCGACGGCCATCATCGACGACAGCACGCCGAAGCCGCGCGCGTCGACGTGAAACACGCTGGCCGCCATCGTCGAGATGAACAACTGGAAATTGAGCCCGAACGTGCCGATCAGGAACAGCATCACGAGGATCGCTTTCAGGTCCGGGCGCTGCCACACGTAGCGGAACCCGTCGAGCAGGCTCCCGCGCGTGCGGTCTGCCCGCGCATGGGCACGCAGCTCGTCGGCGCGCAGCATCGACAGCGACGCCAGCACCGCGACGAAACTGAGCCCGTTGAGCAGGAACGCCCAGCCCGTGCCGACCGACGCGATGATGAAGCCGGCCGCCGCCGGCCCGATCATCCGCGCCGCGTTGAACGACGTCGAATTGAGCGCGACGGCGTTCGCCAGCTCCCGATCGGCGACCAGCTCCGCGACGAAGGTCTGCCGCACCGGCGCATCGAACGCCGACGCGCACCCGAACAGGAACGCGAACAGATACACGTGCCACAGCTGCGCGACGCCGGTCACCGTCAGCAGCCCCAGCAACAGCGCGAGCCCGCCCATCAGCGCCTGCGTCGCCATCAGCAGCTTGCGCTGGTCGAAACGGTCGGCCGCATACCCCGTCCACGGCAGCAGCAGAAGCTGCGGGCCGAACTGCAGCGACATCACGATGCCGACGGCCGACGCGTCGTGATGCGTGAGCTGCGTGAGGACGAGCCAGTCCTGCGCGGTGTGCTGGATCCACGTGCCGATGTTCGACACGAGCGAGCCGATCGCCCACACGCGATAGTTGAAGCTGCGAAGCGAGCGGAAAACGCCCGCCGCCGGCACGCTCATGGCCGCTCCCTTTCGGGCTCGTTGCCGCCGTGCAGCTCGCCGAAGTGCCGCGCAAGGAACAGGCCGAGCAGGAGGATGCCGAGACCGAACGCCGCCGCGTCGGCCGTGACCCGGAGGTCGAAATCGCCGACGCGGCACACCAGCACGTAGGCCATCACGAGGTTCGCGACGCCCCACACCACATTCACGGTGGACGACGACAGCCCGCGCCCGGGCGGATTCGCGAACGGGGTCTGGAACGGCTCGCCGCGCAACCCGCTGACGAGATGCGGCACGACGTTCGCGAGAAACGCGCCGCCGAAGAAATACGACACGAGATGCGGGAGGTTCATGTATGGGTTGTCCTTTCGGCAAGCGGGTCGATACGGCTCAGGGACGCGGCGGTTCCTGGAATTCGGCGAGCCGCTGCAGCAGCTTCACGGCCGACGCGAGCTCGGCTTGCTCCGCCTCCGACAGTTGCGCGTGCAGCGCACGAAACAGCCAGTCGTCCTTGGCCGCGCGGTTGGCCTGCAGCACCTTGCGGAAACCGGGTGTGAGCGCGATCAGCGTCTGCCGGCCGTCGGAGGGATCGGGCTCGCCGCTGACGGCGCCCAGCGTCTCGAGCGTCGCGACCGTCACGCGCATCGACTGCGGCCGCACGCTTTCGGCGCGCGCGAGCGCCGACACGGTCGCCGGGCCGTCGCGATCGAGCCGCAACAGCACCGACTTCTGCGATGACGTGAGGTCGTTCGGGTGGATCTGCTCCCGCATCCGCCGCATCAGCTTGCCGACCGAGATGCGGAGTTCGCCGGCGAGGCCGGCCAGCAGGAGCGCTTCGGAGGGAGGCAATGGCGTGTTCATGAATTCAAGATAGCAGATATACAGTCAAACTGTACAGTTTAGCTGCGTATTTCAAGCTGTAAGGATGGCTTCTTCGCATCGGCTCGAAAGCCGAAGCCACACGTCCCGTTCGGCTGCACGAGCCGGCTCTGCGATAATGCGGGCTCCCCATTTCCGCTCCGCCTCCCGCCATGACGCAGCCGTCCGCCCCGCTCGCCACCGACCTGCCGCCGATCTCGTGCCTGCCCGGCGAAGCGCTGCCGTGGCTGCCGATGAGCGCCGACCTGCCGGGGCTGGCAATCAAGTACCTGCACATCAATGCGGCCGAAGACACGCTGACCGCGCTGCTGAAGATGCCGGCAGGCGGCACGCTGCCGCGCCACCGTCACGACGGCGAGGTGTTCGTCCATACGCTGCAGGGTGCGTGGCGCTATCGCGAATACGACTGGGTGGCGCACGCCGGCTCGACGGTGCTCGAACCGGCCGGCTCGGTGCATACGCCGGAAACACTCGGCGCGCCGGGCGAGGACGTGATCACGCTCAACGTGATGCGCGGCGATCTCGTGCTGCTCGACGACGACGGCCGCGAAGCCGCACGCGAGAACTGTCGCGTCGCGCTGCTGCGCCAGCGCAAGCATGCGCGCACGGCGCCGGACGACGCCGCACCGTTCGTCACGCGGTAACGCAGCCGATACCGTCGCGTCACGACCCGCGTGGCGCTCGTGCGCGCTGCCGACCGGACGGCTACCGGCGCGCTGCGCCCGCCTGGCCGGCCGACCGACTCATTACCGGAAGCGCCGGAAAAATCGCCGAATATCGTCGGCCAGCAGATCCGGCTCCTCCATCGCCGCGAAATGGCCGCCGCTCGGCATGTCGGTCCATTGCACGACGTCGAACACGCGTTCGAGCCAGCTGCGCGGCGGACGGCTGATTTCCTTCGGAAAGCATGCGAACGAGACGGGTACCGTCACGCGTTGCCCGGCCGCGAAACGCATCGGCTGCAGCCGGTTTTCCCAATACATCTGCATTGAGGAGCCGATGCAGCCGGTGAACCAGTAGAGCGAGATTCCGGTCAGCAGCGTATCGTGCGAAAACCGCCGTGCGATGTCTCCGTCGCAATCGCTCCACGCGCGGAATTTCTCGGCGATCCATGCGGCCAGTCCGGCCGGCGAATCGTTGAGCGCGACGGCCAGCGTCTGCGGCTTCGTCATGTGCACATGCGCGTATCCGCCTTCCAGCGCGGCCCACTCGCCGCGCTGCGTCACGAACGCCCGTTCGTCCTCCGTCAGCGGCAAAGCCGCATCCGTCGGAGGCTCGTAGCTGCCAGGCAGGTAGTTCAAATGGATCCCGTCCACCCGGTCGGCATGGCGCGCGCCGAGCGCAATCGACACGCCTGCGCCGAGATCGCCGCCTTGTGCGCCGAAGCGTCGATATCCGAGGCCGGACATCAACGCCGCCCAGCGCTCGGCAACCTGAAATGCCGACATGCCGGGCGCAGTTGGCGCGGGCGAGAACAGGAAGCCCGGCAGGGACGGTACGACGACATCGAACGCGTCGTCAGGATTGCCGCCGAATGCCGCCGGATCGCAGAGGCGATCGATCAGTGCGTGGAATTCGAACACGGAGCCCGGCCAGCCGTGCGTGATGACGAGCGGATAAGGTTTCGGTCCCGCCCCACGCCGATGGATGAAATGCACGCGCTGGCCATCGACATCGGCGACGAACTGCGACAACCGGTTCAGCGCACGCTCCACCGCACGCCAGTCGAAGCGCTCGGCCCAGTACTCGTTCAGTTCGCGCAGCCACGCGCCGTCCATACCCTGCTGCCACGGCTCGGCGGGCGTGAACATCGGCGGACGACGGTCGCGCAGGCGCCGACGCAGGTCATCAAGCGCGTGATCGGGTATTGCAATGTCGAACGGCTCGGCGTGCATGGTGTCTCCTCGCGAAAGATGCCGGGAATTCTGCGCGATTTTTCCGACATGCGCTGGCGCCTCGCCCCTGCGGGCATCAACCCGTTTCCCGCTCGTCCGTGCGCGCCTCGCGCCGCATCGCCTGCGGCGGTACGCCGAACCCGCGCACGAACGCCTCGCGCATGTGCCGGCGATCGCGAAAGCCGTTTTCCTTCGCGATCACGTCGAGCGAATGGCGGCTCTGCTCGATCATCAGCCGCGCGGATTCGAGCCGCAGCCGCTCGATTGCCTTCGCGGGCGACTGCCCCGTTTCGAGCGTGAACACGCGGCTGAACTGGCGCGGGCTCAGGTGGACGGCTTCGGCGAGATCCTCGACGGTCAGCGCGCGGCCGAGATGCTGCCGCGCGTAGTTCAGCGCGTTCTGGATCCGGTCGGATTTCGGCGCGAGCTCCAGCATTTCCGAATGCTGCGACTGGCCGCCGGCCCGCCGCTGGTGCATCACGAGCTTGTGCGCGACCGAGCGTGCGGCATCGGCGCCGAGATCCTTTTCGACCATCGCGAGCGCGAGGTCGAGGCCGGCCGTCATCCCGGCCGACGTCCAGATCGGGCCATCGACGATGTAGATCCGGTCTTCCTCGACGCGAATCTCCGGGTAGTTCCGTTGCATGTCGCGGCCATACGCCCAGTGCGTCGTCGCGCGGCGCTGCGCGAGCAGCCCGGCTTCGGCCAGCACGAACGCGCCCGTACAGATGCCGGCGATCCGCCGCACGCGGGCATGGGTGCGGCGCAGGAACGCGACGACGTCGGCCGGCGCCGGCGACGCGATCGGATCGTTGACGCCCGCGACGATCCACGTATCGACGGCGATCCGCCCGCGCAGCGCGTGCGTGGCGACCGGCAGGCCGAGCGACGAGCGCACGTCGCCGCCGTCGACCGAATAGTTGTCCATCACGTAGAACGGCTCGCTCATGCCCATGTTCGCGTACTCGAACACCGATTGTGCGGCGAGCGCCATGATCTGGAAGCCGTCGCTGATCAGAAAACCGATGCGGTGCATGTGCGTTCTCCCGTCCCGGGCGAGTGGGTCGCCCGATGTCCTGAATCATACCCATCTACGTCATTTGTGTCGCAGCGATTCGAGACCAGAATGGCTTCACGCCATCCGGCCATTTCCATCGAAACGGAGCACATCATGACGCAAGCACATCGCGGTACCGCCCTCATTACCGGCGCCTCGTCGGGCATCGGCGCCGTCTACGCCGACCGCCTCGCACGCCGCGGCTACGACCTGATCCTGGTCGCACGCAGTCGCGACCGCCTGGCCGCCCTCGCCGACCGCATCACGAACGAGACCCAGCGCAGCGTCGAGATCATCGACGCCGACCTCAACGACCGCGCGGCACTCGCCACCGTCGAGGCGAAGCTGAAGCAGGATGCGAGCATCACGCTGCTCGTGAACAACGCAGGCATCGGCACGCACGCGCCGCTGCTCGACAGCGACGTCGACGCGATGACGCGGATGATCGACCTCAACGTGACCGCGCTCACGCGCCTCACCTATGCGGCGGCGCCCGGCTTCGTCGCCCGCGGCCGCGGCGCGGTGATCAACATTTCGTCGATCGTCGCGATCTCGCCGGAAACGCTGAACGGCGTGTACGGCGGCAGCAAGGCGTTCGTGCTCGCGTTCAGCCAGTCACTGCATCACGAACTCGCCGGCAAGGGCGTACAGGTGCAGGCCGTGCTGCCCGGCGCGACTGCCACCGATTTCTGGCAGACGGGCGGCCTGCCGCTCGAGCATCTGCCGAAGGAAATCGTGATGTCGGCGAACGACATGGTCGACGCGGCGCTGGTCGGCTTCGATCGAGGCGAACTCGTGACGATCCCGTCGCTGCACGCGGGTGACGAATGGGAAGCGTACGAAGCTGCGCGCCGCACGATGGCGCCGCACCTGTCGGCCGACACGCCCGCGCCGCGCTACGCGACGGCCCGCTGAGCACGCGGCATCCCGCAAGTCGCACCCCGGGATGTGCGGCGGAACACGGTGATGCGTGGCGAAACGCCCACAATCATCCGAGGTTCCGCGGCATGTTTCCGGGCGGATGCCGATCGGTGGATGCGTCTGCGGGCACACGCACCGGATTCTTTCCCGGCCGGCGCAAATGTCGCGTGTCGACAGACGATTCCGGTTCACTTGCCACGCATTCCGCGCAACAGTAAGCTCTGCGATTGCAGTCCCCAAGCGACCTCGTTCGACCGGTATTCGTCCGATCACGAGGGCAATCGTCCGTTGCGGAATTCGACCATGCGGGTCCGTATGTTCATCACCGAGACCGGCGACGCGCCGGCCTCCGCACGCGGTTCGGCCGACCGTCAGCCCGCGCTCCCACCCCTGCCGGAACTGGACACCGTGTGCCGTGTCGCGCGTGCGCATTTCGGCGCCGCCGGCGCGGTCATTGCGCG
>NZ_JAAGPG010000473.1:0-6058 GCF_017104665.1 Burkholderia sp. Se-20378
TGCCGGGCGCCCGGAACGCGCTCAGCGAAGCGCGCATGCAGCGCGGCGGCCGGGCCGTCCTGCGCAAACAGGGCGACGTCGGCCGGCGCATCGCGCGGCGCTTCGAGATCGGGTGCGGGCGGCGTCGCGCCGTCCGCATACGAATAGAAGCCGCGCCCCGACTTGCGCCCGAGGAAGCCCGCGTTCACGAGTTCCTGCTGGATCAGCGACGGCGTGTAGCGCGGATCGTTGAAGTACGCGCGGAACACCGATTCGGTCACCGCGAAGTTCACGTCGTGGCCGATCAGGTCCATCAGCTCGAACGGCCCCATCCGGAAGCCGCCGGCCTCGCGCATCACCGCATCGATCGATGCCGGCGTGCCGCCCTGCTCGTTCAGCACGCGCAGCGCCTCCGCGTAATACGGCCGCGCGACGCGGTTCACGATGAAGCCCGGTGTCGATTTCGCCATCACGGGCCGCTTGCCCCATGCGGCGGCGGTGGCATAGAGCACTTGCGCGACCTCGGGCGCGGTCGCGAGCCCGCTCACCACCTCGACGAGCGCCATCAGCGGCGCCGGGTTGAAGAAATGCAGGCCGGCGACGCGCTGCGGCACGCGCAGCCCGGCCGCGATCGACGTGATCGAGATCGACGACGTGTTGGTGGCCAGCAGGCACGCGTCGTCGACATGGCGCTCAAGGGTCGCGAAGATCTCGCGCTTCACGTCGAGCCGCTCCGCCGCCGCCTCGACGATCAGTGCGGCGCCCGCGAAATCGGCCAGTTCACGCACCGCGCGAATCCGGGCGCCTGCCGCGTCGGCCTGGGCCGGTTCGAGCCGGCCCTTCTCGGCGAGCCGCGCGAACTGCGCGCGGATGCCGGCCAGCGCCTTGTCGCAGGCGGCTTCGTTCAGGTCGAACAGCAGCACCGTATGGCCGGCCGCCGCCGCGACCTGCGCAATGCCCGCGCCCATCGCGCCGGCACCGATCACGCCGACGACGGACGACGGCGCCAGCGCGCCCGAGTTCACCGAATGTGCAGAAGAAACAGCCATCGCTTGCGATCCGTCATGAAGTGGAGGTGCGAGCTATTATAAACCGACCGGTCGGTAGATTTATGTCAGGGCGAGCCCGAATTTGTCGTGCAAGAGATCGTTACGGAAACTGCAAAGACAAAAAATTGAAAGGTCGGGGCACTTTTTGTAAACCGAAAGGTCAATGAAAGCGTTCTAATATGAGATAGTGACCCCCGAACGCCTGATAAAATTCGACAAACCGCCGGATTTCAGGGGGAAACCGCGTGTCACGCTGCCACCGCCGTCCATCGTCGGCCGCCCTTCCGGGGTCGGAACCGAGCCTCCGGCCCGCGCGTCGTCACACGTGCTCGCCTCGCCGCTTGCGGCCAGCCGCATCGAACCGTTTCATCCAGCGACGGGCTCCAGCCCGCCCGCGCCCCTCGCTGCCTCACGGCGGCGAACCCAGGGCAGCACCGTTGCGTGCCGCCCCCTTTCGGTTTCATCATCCTCGTTCGGCGGATAGTACGGCCGGGCTTCGTCAACCCGTGACGGCGCGTCGCGCGCCGCCACTCGCATAAGGAAACCCCCATGCCGCTCTCGTCCAACCAGCTCCCGCGCTGGACCCTCGTGGCCCCGCTTGCCGCATGGCTGGTCCTCGCGCTGTCGCGCGTCGTGCCGGCCGAAGGCCTCGTCATCGCGGTGTTCGCCGCCGCACTCGCCGGTGCCGTGTTCGCCGCCGTCCACCATGCCGAAGTCGTCGCGCACCGCGTCGGCGAGCCGTTCGGCACGCTCGTGCTCGCGGTCGCCGTGACCGTCATCGAAGTCGCGCTGATCGTGTCGGTGATGCTCGGCGCGGGCCCGGAGAAATCGGGCCTCGCCCGCGACACCGTGTTCGCCGCCGTGATGATCATCTGCAACGGCATCGTCGGTATCTGCCTGCTGGTCGGCGCGTGGAAGCACGGCGAACAGGATTTCCAGGGCCGTGGCGCCAGCAAGGCGCTCGCGGTGCTGGCGTCGCTGTCGGTGCTGTCGCTCGTGATGCCGAACTACCTGAACGCCGCACCGGGCCCGTTCTTCTCGAAATCGCAGCTCGCGTTCGCCGGCGTGTCGTCGCTCGTGCTGTACGGCGCATTCGTGTTCGTGCAGACCGTGCGCCACCGCGACTACTTCCTCGCCGCGCACGACAGCGCAAACGAGGCGGTGCACGCGGCCGCGCCGAGCAACCGCACTGCGCTGATCAGTCTGGTGCTGCTGTTCGTGAGCCTCATCTCGGTCGTGCTGCTCGCGAAGCTGCTGTCACCGGCCGTCGAGCATGCGGTGATGAAGCTCGGTGCGCCCGAGGCCGCGGTCGGTATCGTGATCGCCGCGCTCGTGCTGCTGCCGGAAGCGCTCGCTGCCGTCACCGCCGCGCGCGCGAATCGCCTGCAGACCAGCATGAACCTCGCGCTCGGTTCGGCGCTCGCGAGTATCGGGCTCACGATCCCGACCGTCGCGGCCGTGTTCATCTGGGTCGGCCAGCCGCTCACGCTCGGCATCGGCCCGATGGAAACCGTGCTGCTGGCGCTCACCCTGCTGGTCAGCACGCTGACGCTCAGCCAGGGGCGTACGACGGTGCTGCACGGCGTCGTGCACCTGTCGCTGTTCGCCGCTTACCTGTTCCTGTCGATCACGCACTGACGCAGAAAAACGCACGGCCCGGCGGATCACTTCCGCCGGGCCGCGCGCAGTCTTTCACGTCGCTTCAGCTTTCCTCGTTCACGTCACGCCGCCGTTACCGCACCGGAATCACCAGATGCTGGCCCGCCAGGATCAGGTTCGGGTTGGCAAGGTTGTTGCGGCGTTGAATCTCGCGATAACGCTGGCCGCTGCCGAGCTTGCTCGCCGCGATCATGTTCAGCGTGTCGCCCGCCTTCACCACATACGTATGTTCGCCCGACGCGGCCGCGGTCGTCACCGCCTGGTCGCTGACGAAGTACTTGCGCAGCAGGTCGAGATATTGCGGCGACTGCTTGAGCTTCGCGATCGCGGCATTCAGGTAGATCAGCAGATCCTGGTCGTCGGCGCGCACGCCGATCTTGTACGCGATGTTCGAGCCGTCGAGCTTGGTCACCGCGAACTTCAGGTCGGTGTCCTTGATCGAGCTGACCGCGAACGGATAGTCGTAGATGAACGCGTCGACCGTATGGCCGTCGATGCTCTTCGCGATGAACGCCGGATCGGAATCGTCGACTTCAACGAACTTCACGTTCGGATACTGGCGCGTGACGAACGCACGCACGTCCGGGTCGCCCTTCAGGATACCGACCGTCTTGCCCGCGAGATCGTCGGTCGAGCGGATCGCGGAGCCCTGCCGCACGATCAGCGAGTAGCCGAAATCGTCGACGTACGGCACCGAATAGACGACGCCCGACGGCGTGTTGTCCGGGAACGTCAGCCCGTCCATCGCGACGTCGACCACGTGGCTCCCCTTCGCGTCCGTATCGAGCAGCTGCTTCGGCACGCCCGGGTACGTATCGACCTCGTGACGCGTATCGACGACCACCGGCTTGCCGCCGTGCGAGAACGACGGATCCGCGAACAGCAGCCGCGCGAACTCGACGTTGAAGCCGTGCGGCGCGCCCTTGTCTTCGCCGAAGAACGGTTCGCTCGGGTTCTGCACGGAGATCCGCACGATGCCGTTTTCGGCAATCGATTTCAGCGTGCTGGCCTGCGGCGTGAAGCCGGCCGGCAGCACGTTGGACGACGGCGACGACTGCGCGGACTGCCCGGTGTCGCCGCTTTGCGCGGACGTCGAGCCCGGGGCCGCGTCATGCGCGGGAATCAGCGTCGACAGGCCGCCCTGATGCACGATCCATACGCCGACTAGCACGACCAGAAATGCGATGGCGCCAAGAAGTTTTTTCATGGTTGCGAGCCTGCAGGAAGTTATTGTTGTTTCGACGGCAGTTGCGCCGGGTTCGTCGCATCGAGCCCGGGCGCGTGCGGCGCGTTCATCACCGCCTGCTGCTGCGCCTGCTTGACCTCGGGGTTATCCATCAGCGACGTCTCCATTTCGGAGAACGCCTTGTTGACCGAGCGCATCACCGAATCGACGGCCACGTCGGTCTTGATCTGCTCGAACGTATCGGACGCCTGCTTGCCCGCGAGCTTGTTCATCTGCTGCGCGGCCTGCGACATGTCCCACATCGCCTTCGCGCGGTCGATCGCCGATGCGAAGTTCTTCAGTTCGGCCTGCACCTGCTTGTAACGCCCCTCGCGAAACGACAGCAGCTGCTTCATCGTGTCGAGCTGCTGCCGGAAGCGTGGCGCGTCGTCCGGATACTGCTTCTCGAACAGTTCCGTCTTGCTTTCGAAGTTCTTTACCTCGGTGCGGAATGCGGTGATGCTGTCCGCGAACTTCTGGGCCGCCTGGCGCTTTTCCGCGAGCTGGTTGATCAGCGTCTCGATCGGATTGGCCTGCGCCTCCTGGACGATCATCTTCACCTTCTGGTTCGCGAACTTCATCGCGACGACCGGTGCGAAATAGATCGCACCGAGGCCGATCACGCCCGCCGTGACCAGCGCGATCACCCCTTTCAGGATGAACAGCGCCGCCGGTGCCGCGATCGCGACGCCGGCGACGATGATCGCCCACTTGATCAGCTTGACCTTGCCACTCCCCGAACTGCCGTTTCCTTCTTCATTCGAAAGCTGCGACATGAGTTTTTCTCCTTGAACCTCGAACCGAACTGCTTGCGTTAGCTTTTTCAAGCTCAATCGAAATGCTTCGGACTTCGGACCCGCCAGGCAATCAGGCAAGCCGGCGGTGCAATACAAGGATGGGCGCAACGGACGTCACGAGACGCCGGTGTAGGCGCCGTTCAGGATGCGGTGATGAGGGCTGGCAGACGGCGCTGCGATGCGGCGGGCCGGACGCGCGCCGTTCATCGCCGCGGCGCGCGCGCGGACGGGAAAGTGTACCGATGCACGGTACGAAACGGGATGACGGATACGTGACGCGCAGAGCGTCGGGAGAAGCGTTGTTCCGGCGGGCCGACAATCGCGGGGCCGGTATTCCGGTACGAGTGCGTAAAGGCTCATCGTTGTTCTTTTGTGTATCGCGGGTGCAGGAACCGCGCGGCCGGCGCGTCCCGCTCCAAATGCACGGACGTATCCTGCGCCGACCGGCATGCAGCGTCAAGCAGTTGTCGCAGTGCAGCGAAACGCTGCGTTCCTCCGTTGGAACACCCTCGGCGAAACAGCTTTCAGCGCGGTAAGGATTCGCAGGACTGCGACCTGTCGTGCTCGGTCAGGATTGCTTGGCGTTGCAGGTGACATGCTTCCGGATTGAAAGCTTGTCACACTCGGCCTCGTCCTCGCAGCCGATTCAGAATCCGTAAAGTACGGTCGGGTTGTCGACCAGAATCGCGCGGCTGATCGCGTCGTCCGCCGTGCAGTCGTCCAGCCAGCCGAGCAGGCGCAGGTCATCTGGAACCGGCGACGCGTTCGGGTGCGGCCAGTTGCTGCCCCATACGCACCGCGCCGGATGGTGGCGCGCCAGCACGGCGGCGAGACGCGCGACATCGTCGTAACCGGGCGCACCCGAGCGCGACGTCTCGTACGGCGCGGACAGCTTCACCCATGCGTGGCCGCGGTCGAGCAGGCGCCGCAGCGCGAGAAACGCCGGCGCGGCCGGCGCCACGGGCGTCAGGAACTTGCCCGCGTGATCGATCACGACACGCGCCTGTAGCGAGGACAGCAACGGCACGACCTCGGGCAGCGTCCGGCCGTCGAGCTGCAGGTCGACGTGCCAGCCAAGCGGCCCGATCCGCGCGGCCATCCGCTCCAGTTCGTCCCACCGCGCCAGGCCGCCCGCCAACATCATGAACCGGACGCCGCGCACGCCCGCCGCGTGCAACCGCGCCAGCTCGGCGTCCGACACGTCGGCCGGCAACGTCGCGACGCCACGCGCCTGCTGGCCGAACGCGGCCAGCGTGTCGAGCAGGCAACGGTTGTCGACTCCATAGCCGGTCGGCTGCACGATCACGACGCGGGCAAGGCCGAGCGTCTGCTGCACCCGGCGATACGCC
>NZ_JAAGPG010000474.1:0-243 GCF_017104665.1 Burkholderia sp. Se-20378
GGCTCATTAAAAAAAAAAAAAAAAAAAAAGAAGTATCAACAGCAATACTACCCTCGAACCCCTCGAGAATTGCACATCACCCCACCACCACGTGCGACGTCTCTGCGGCACTGCATCGATACCATCAACCGAAAGTCACTAGCTCTGCCCATAACATAGCACGCCACATTCATAGTCCCGCCACCCTAACGCACCCGCCCCAACCACTCATAACTACACCACAGATGACCTCGACCCCAACCA
>NZ_JAAGPG010000475.1:0-233 GCF_017104665.1 Burkholderia sp. Se-20378
TGGTATGAGTGTGGTAAGTGTGTCAGCAGTGATGGGATGGTAGTGCGTGAAGGTGTTTGTAGGTATGGAAGGGGAGTCGTGAGAGGTGATGCGAGGGTGAACTGAGGTGAGAGGGTAGAGGGAGTGGTACTGTGTGCATGAAGTAGTTGGTATAGATTTGGTGGTGATGGTTAGTGTTGATTTAATGTTAGTGTGGTGAGTGGTTCGGTTTTTTTTGTTTTTTTTTTTTTTGT
>NZ_JAAGPG010000476.1:0-6223 GCF_017104665.1 Burkholderia sp. Se-20378
TGGGGAACCGTCAGCGCTCAGCGGCCGGCGGTTTCGGTGACGCCGTCGCGACCCGGGATGTGGACGCTGTTGCGCTCGCGCATCCGCCGCCGGTACCAGAACGTCCACAGCAGCAGACAGCCGAACACGGTGTAGCCCATCACCGGCGACACGACCAGCACGCGTTCGACCGGCCAGGTCACGACCATCCAGAGGCGCAGCAGCATTTCCAGCGTCATGAACGCGCCCCACACGAACGTCATGCGCCGGAGCATCTGCCGCAGCCCCGGCTGTGCGTTCCAGACGGCTTCGAAATGCGCGGCGCCGCCTTCCATCTCGCGGGCGACGGTGGCGCGGGCGAGATAGAAGATCAGCGGGCGTTCGCGGAACAGCGACAGCAGGAACACGACGCCGATCGTGCCCGACGCGAGCGATTCGCGCATCAGCAGCGTGCGGGGGCTGCCGCCGAGCGCCATCCCGATGATCGACAGCGCGATGCCGAGCAGCACGATGGCCGCCACCGCATCGACGCGGCGCGAGCGGATGAATTCGACGATCGACCAGATGATCGGCGGGACCGCCGACGCATACAGCGCGCCGGTTTCGCCGAAATAGGGCT
The DNA here is from genome assembly GCF_017104665.1 of Burkholderia sp. Se-20378. Lineage (NCBI taxonomy): Bacteria > Pseudomonadati > Pseudomonadota > Betaproteobacteria > Burkholderiales > Burkholderiaceae > Burkholderia > Burkholderia sp. Se-20378. The sequence goes on from NZ_JAAGPG010000476.1 coordinate 599, forward strand.
GCGCGGCCCGGTAGGCAACCCAGGGCAGCACCAGGTTGACGAAGAGTTCGAGAATCAGTCCGGCTCGCGGTTTCACGGTGAGCAATTCCACGCAGGTTGGGGCGAACCTGCAAAGGGCGTGGTGGCCCTCGGTTGCCCCGAAAAGGGTTCGGTCCAGTATATCGAAGAATCGGGCGGGGCTGCGGCGCCGCTTCGGCCGCTTGCCGCTGGCGCCGCCGGTGCCGTCGTCATCGTCACGGAAGCGCCGCGGCCGGCAGCGTGATCGTGACCGTGGTGCCTTGCAGCACGACGCTGTGCACGTGGATCGTGCCTTCGTGCCGTTCGACGACGGCCTTGACGAACGCCATGCCGAGGCCGACGCCGCTGGTTTCCGGCTGGCCGGCGGTGCGAAAGCGCCGGTAGCGCTCGAACAGCCGCGTCTGGTCCGCGCTGCTGATCCCGCACCCGCTGTCGCGGATCGTGCAGCGCACGGTCTTGCCGTCGGCGCCCGGCTCGACCCTGCATTCGACGCTCGTCAGCGACGCACTGTACTTGATGGCGTTGTCCAGCAGGTTGATCAGCGCGCGCGACAGCAGCGCGGGGTCGCCCAGCACGATCGTGTCGTCGTGCCGCGGCACGTCGTCGATCGACATCGATTTCCGGTGCGCGAGCGGCCATACCGCGTCGCGCGCCTCGTTCATCAGGTCGGCGAGGTTGACCGGCACGCGTTCGTAGTCGCTGGCCTCCGCACGCGAGAGCTGCGCGAAACCGTCGGCCATCGCCAGCGTGTGCCGCGCCAGCTTGCCGATTCGCGCGAACTGCTGCTTCATCTGCGCCTCGCCCACCCGTCGCGCATGCGTGTCGATCAGGATGATCAGCGAGGTCAACGGGGCGCGCATGTCGTGCGAGAACAGCGTCAGCATGTCGTTGCGCTGGCGCTCGAGCATGTCGCGGCGGACGGTCGCGTTGCGCAACGTTTCCAGCGCATCATGGATCCGCGTGATCTCGGGCCCGATGCCGCGCGGCATCGCGACGTGCGACGTATCGCCATCGCTGAGCGCGACGATCCGGCGGCCGAGCGCATCGAGCGGCTTCGACAGCAGTCGCTGCATGCCGCGCGCGAGCGAGGCGAGGATCGCGATGCACAGTGTCGTGGCGAACGCCGACAACACGACCTTGATCCGGGCGGTGTGCCGGTCGCCGATCGCGCGACGCCGCGCAAGGTCGATCACGTGATCGCGCAGCAGCTCGCTCGACCGGAAATGCGGCACGATCGCGCGGGAAAAGTCGGCCGCACTCATGGCATAGGCGCCGTTCTTGCCGCTGGCGACGGTCGCGTCGACGAGCGGCAGGATGTGCGCATCGAAGGCTCCGTTGAGCTCCGCGTATTCGCGCGCCACGTCAGGGTCGTCGAGCTGCGCGCCGATTGCGCCGTCGATCAGCGCGCGCAATTGCTCGATGCGGCCGCGCATCCGCATGATGTCCGCGAACTGCGTGCGATCGAGCGCCTGCCGCGCGAACATCGGCGCGATGAGCAGCGAGCCCGTGCGGCCCGCGTATTCGCGGAGATCGCCGAGGAGCCGCGCGAGCAGGATCGCACCCGACGTGCGCGGGTTGCGCATCGCGGTGTCGGTCATCGCGCCGTCGATCAGCAGCGACAGCGTGTCGACGATCCGGAACAGGCGTGCCTGCGCGTGCTGGATATCGTGAACGCTGCGGGTCGCAAGCGGCCGTGCGTCGAGTGCATCGACTTCCGTACGCGCATCGGCGAGCGTCATCCGGACCGAGTCGAGTGCATGCAGCAGGTTGCTGCGTTCGCGATCGTCGAGCACGGTCGCCTGCGCGATGCCGGCGCGAAAACGTTCGAGCGCCTGGTCGGAGCGCACGCGCGCGGCGAGCAGCTTGCGGACCTCGGCGGCGCCGTCGTCCTGCAGGCGCACCAGCAGGTCGTTCGTCGGGCCGCGTTCGGCCGAGATGACGTTGGCGGTGCTCATCGCGCCACGGACGAATTCGAAGCTCTGCAGGTCGGCGTTTTCCTGCCGGTATTGCCGGACACTCCCCCAGATGATCGTGCCGCACAGCAAGGCCAGCAGCGTGGTGACGAGTGCGAAGCCGATATGGGTCTTCTGCTGGATCGTCAGCGATCGAATGTTATATGCGCGTTCCCGGCTAAACGAGAATGAACGATTCATGACACACCATGTTTGCAAGCTATCCCGGGTGGGCCCGTATTCTCGGCCTGTCGGCGCCGTGACGCCGTAAGGTTTTGTGGGGGCGCGGGGGCTGCCTTCAAGGGGGCGCCAACGATCCTGGCAGGGAGGCCGGGTCGTGTCTTGCACAGGATCACCTTGCGTCAGTGTCCTGTCGACAGCGGACGAATCGCGCTTGATCCGGAGAAACCCTGATCGCGTATCAAGCCGGTGGCACGTTACGACAGATGGTTTGGATTGCGAATGTTTTTGATCGTCGTGTTCGAGCGGTGCACGGCATCCGGCTCGCGACGGACGACGGCGGCAAGGAGGGGGCGCGGGAGGGGAATGGCAGGCGCGCCGCCCGCGCACGGGCGACGCTTCGGGGTGACGCTTGCAGCACGCGTGCCGCGGCGCGAATCGCTGCCGCAGCCGCGCGCGCGGTCAGGCGAGGGCGGGCTGAACGATGATCTTCACGTTCCGGTCCTTGTGGTTGACCAGTTCCTCGAAGCCGTGCGAGACGATGTCGCCGAGCGCGATGCGCCCGGTGATGAGCGGCTGCACGTCGATGCGGCCGTCCGCGATGAAGCGGATCACATCCGCGAATTCGCCGTTGTAAGCGAGCGAGCCGATCACTTCCTTCTCGGTCGACACGATGTCGAAGAAGTTGAACGGCGCCGGCTCCTCGAAGATGCCGACCATCACCGACTTGCCGGCCTTGCGGATCACGTCGATCGCGAGCTTCGCGGTGGTGGTGTGCCCGATGCACTCGAACGACACGTCGGCACCGTAGCCGCCGGTCAGCGCCTTGACTTCCGCGATCGCGTCGGACGTCTTCGGATCGATGACGACGCTCGCGCCGACTTCCAGCGCCTTCTGCTTGCGCGCAGCCGACATTTCCAGCGCGATCACGCGCCCGGCGCCCGCGGCCTTCGCGCACATGATCGTGCACAGGCCGATCGTGCCCGCGCCGACCACGACGACGGTCTGCCCGACGATGTTGCCGGCCTTCTTCACCGCATGCAGCCCGACCGCGAGCGGCTCGATCAGTGCGCCGGCCTCGGTCGGGAAATCGTCGGGCAGCTTGTACAGCAACTCGGCCGGCACGTTCACGTATTCGGCGAATGCGCCGTTGTTCATCAGCCCGGTGAACGCGAGGTTCTCGCAGATGTTGTACAGCCCGTGCCGGCAATACCAGCAGGTGCCGCAATGCTGGCACGCGTCGGCCGTCACGCGGTCGCCGACCGCGAAGCCCGTCACGCCCGCACCGAGTTCGGCGATCTCGCCGCTGAACTCGTGGCCGAGGATGCATTGGCCCTTCAGGCCCGTCAGCGGATGCGGCGCGTCGACCGGGATGAAGACGGGGCCCGCGACGTATTCGTGCAGGTCGGAGCCGCAGATTCCGCACCAGTGCACGCGAATCGTGACCCAGCCTGCCGGCGGGCGCTCCGGAACGGGAACCTGTTCGACGCGGATGTCGTGGCGGCCGTGCCAGACGGCAGCTTTCATGCTGGGGGCGGTGGTCGATGCCGGTGTACTCACGTTGCTGTCTCCATCAGGTAGTCGTCGGGTGCGAGGCGTGGCTGCCGGTGCGCCCGTCGCGCGATTGCGCGATCGACCGATATGCAGGAACGGGGCCAGCTCGAGTCGGGGCGACGGAGGGCGATCGGACGGGACCTGCGTGGTGCGATGCGGCATTTCCCCGTTCGATGACAGGAAACGGGTTGACGGGGGCGTGGCGTGACGTTTGCTGCGATAGCTGAACGACACGCCGGTGAGACGCTGGGACGTTCGTCTCAGTGAAATGAGACGATTCGCGAGACGCGCGGCGATGGCCGGTGCGGTTCGATGCGCGTTCAGGCGACGACTGCGTCGACCGTAACCGGTGCGAGCAGCGTGAATCCGGCGGCGCGGTACAGCGGCAGGCCCGGCTCGGTCGACACGAGCCACACCCGCGGCGCGCCGCGTTGCCGTGCGTGCGCGACGATCGCGGCGAGCAACTGCATCGCGAGGCCGCGGCGGCGGTATGCATCGCCCGTCCCGACCCGGTCGACGACGATGTCGCGCGCCGACGCAACGCCGTAGCGCGCGGTGGCGGCGATCTGCCCGTCCAGCCGGTGCGCGAACAGGAACGCAGCCGGATTCGGCTGGAACGGCGGGAATGGCGCGCCCGCATTGAACGTATCGACGTCGCCCGGCGTGTGACAGGCGAGCGCCTGCGCGAGGGCATCGTCGCCGGACAGCCTGCCGATATCGGCGGCCATGAAATGCTCGTCCGACAGCCGGCGTGTCCTGCCTTGCAGCGCGGGCGGCAGCGGCGCGGCGCCGTAGCGCGTGAGCCACGCGCCGACGGTGAACGGGCCGTCGCCATCCGCGGGCGCGCCTTCGATCACGAAGTGCTCGAAGGGCCGCCCCATGCCGGCGTCGAATCGCACGACGTGGCCGTCCGGGCTGTCGTGCAGCGGTGCATCGCGCCGGTCGCGCGCGGCGCAGTATCCGGCGATGAAGGTGCGCACGGCGGCCTTGCGGCCGGGGAAGGTCGACCAGGCTGTGTCGAGCGGAAGCGGGGCGTCGGGAGCGGGAGAGGCGGTCGGCATGCGGTCGTATGCAACGTCGTCGGGGCGAAGCCGTCAGCTTAGATCAGGCGCCCACACGCTGCCATGCCGATCCATTGCCGCGATCGGCGGAACGGATCGTTGCGCACATTACCCCTTTACTTGAAGTTAACTTCAATTTGTATCATGTGCGCCAGTCCGATCGCGGACGCGTGACGCATCCCGTTGCACGCGGCCGCTTCAACGGAGGTGGAGATGACCGAATCGCCTGTCGCGGCCGATGCCGCCACGCTGCCGTCGCGCAGCTACCGGGCCGCCGTCGCGAACGTCGTGCTGGCGAGCATCGTGTCGGCGTTGCACGTCGGCAAGGCGACGATTGCGTTGCCGTCGCTCCAGCACGAGTTCGGCGGTTCGCTCGCGTCGCTCAGCGGAATCATGTCGGTGTTTCCGTTCGTCGGCGTGTTCGGCGGTATCGCGGCCGGCCTGCTGGTGCGGCGCTGGGGCGACCGGTTGCTGCTGATCGCGGGCCTCGTCATCCTCGGCCTGTCGAGTATCGCCGGCGCGTGGGCCGGCAGTTTCGCGCTGCTGCTGGCCACGCGCTTCGCCGAAGGGCTCGGTTTCGTGATCGTGGTGGTTGCCGCGCCGGCCGTGCTGAATCGCGTGACGCCGCCCGAGCGGCGCAATCTCGCGTTCGGACTGTGGAGCACGTTCATGCCGGTGGGCATGGCGCTGTCGATGCTGGTCGGGCCGCTGTTCGGCGGCTGGCGCAACGGCTAGATCGGAAGTGCGTCGCGTCGGTAACGAGTGTCTGCAAGCTCGTCGCTCTCGCGTGTTGCGCTATCCTTAACACAATACTCACTCTATCATCCATCAAGAGCCCACAACGTCTAAAAAACAACTAC
>NZ_JAAGPG010000045.1:0-30334 GCF_017104665.1 Burkholderia sp. Se-20378
GCACACGCCGATTTCGGTGCCTTTCTCGGCGGCCAGCTGCTTGAGCCGGATCGCCGCCGACAGCCCGGCGGGGCCGCCGCCGACGATCACGACGTCGTATTCCATCGATTCGCGCGGGCCGTATTGCTCGATGAGGCTTGCGGGGGTCATTGGCGTTCCTCTAACCGTTAGAATGCTTTTATTCGGGAGCGTATTGTCTGCGAAACGAAACGCTTGCCGCAACAGCATGCGGCTAGATTAGCACGATCGTTCTATTTTCGTGCTAGGGTAATGCCGTTCGGGCCGTACTGTCCGTGGCGGCGAAACGACATCGAAAGGGGAAGTGCAAATGGGTCGGTCGATCAATCTGGAAGGCAAGGTTGCGCTGGTCACGGGCGCGTCGAGCGGCCTCGGGCAGCGTTTTGCACAGGTGCTGTCGCAGGCCGGTGCGAAGGTCGTGCTCGCGAGCCGTCGCGTCGAGCGCCTGAAGGAGCTGCGTGCCGAGATCGAGGCGGCGGGCGGTGCCGCGCACGTCGTGTCGCTCGACGTCACCGACGTCCAGAGCATCAAGGCGGCGGTCGCGCACGCGGAGACGGAAGCCGGTACGATCGACATCCTCGTGAACAATTCGGGCGTGTCGACGATGCAGAAGCTCGTCGACGTGACGCCGGCCGATTTCGAGTTCGTATTCGACACCAACACGCGCGGCGCATTTTTCGTCGCGCAGGAAGTCGCGAAGCGGATGATCATGCGCGCGAACGGAAGCGGCAACGGCAAGCCGCCGTGCCGGATCATCAACATCGCGTCGGTGGCCGGGCTGCGCGTGTTTCCGCAGATCGGCCTGTACGCGATGAGCAAGGCGGCGGTCGTGCAGATGACGCGCGCGATGGCGCTCGAGTGGGGGCGCCACGGGATCAACGTCAACGCGATCTGTCCGGGCTATATCGATACCGAAATCAATCATTACCTGTGGGAAACCGAGCAGGGCCAGAAGCTGCAGTCGATGCTGCCGCGCCGGCGCGTCGGCAAGCCGCAGGATCTCGACGGGCTGTTGTTGCTGCTCGCGGCCGACGAGTCGCAGTTCATCAATGGCTCGATTATCTCCGCCGACGACGGCTTCGGCCTCGCCTGAGCGGATGACATTCAGCAACAAAGAAGACTGCAATGAGTGATTATTCCCCCGTTTTTGAAATGTCGATGCCGATCCGCTGGGGCGACATGGACGCGTTCGGCCATGTGAACAACACGGTCTATTTTCGCTACATGGAGCAGGCGCGGATCTCGTGGTTCGAGGAGCTCGGCATCGCCGGCGGCAACGGCGAGGGGCAGGGGCCCGTCATCGTCACGGCGTCGATGGAGTTTCTCAAGCAGTTGCACTATCCGGGCGACGTGATCGCGAAGATGTCGGCAGCGAAGCCCGGCCGTAGCAGCTTCGACACGGGTTTCGAGCTGACGCGCGCCGACGATCCGCAGCATGTCTATGCGCGCGGCAACGCGCGCTGCGTGTGGGTCGACTACGCACTCGGCAAGTCGGTGCCGCTGCCCCAGTTGCTGCGCGACACGATCGAGCGCGCGCTCGCGGCGAAGGTCGGCTGAGCATCGAGTCGGCGAGGCCGGGCCGGCGCAAGGTCGCCGGCGGCACTCCATGCCCGTTGTTTCCCGAATCGGCCGTCATGTGCGGCCGATTGTCATCCGGGCGCCGTCATTTAATGTCCGAGCAGGCGCTGCAGCAGCTCGGGCGTATTGTTGGTCCCGTACTTGCGCATCAGCCGTGCGCGGTAGATGTCGACCGTGCGCGAACTGATGTCGAGCACGCGCCCGATCTGCTTGCTGGTCTTGCCGGTCGCGAGTTGCGCGGCGATCTCACGCTCGCGCGGGGTCAGTTCGACGGCGACGCGGCGCGTCGCGCTCAAATCCTCGAAGGTCCACACGCCCGCCGCAAGTGGCGCGGTGCGGTCGATTGCGCGGCCGGTGACGTGGCACCAGAACAACTCGCCGTCCGCCCGTTTCATGATTCTGTCATCCGAGTAGATGCCGTTCGCGGCCATCACGCGCGCGATACGCTCGCCGATTCGCTGGAATTCGTCCGTCGACGGGTAGAGCACCTCGTACGATTTTCCGATCAGGTCGGCCCGCGCGCAGCGAAAGATCGACGCGAGCGCGTCGTTGCAGTCCTCGATCACGCGGTCGCGCGACAGGACGAGGCCGAGCGGCGCGAGGAGGAAGGCAGTCTGGTAATCGAGAGCGGGCATGGCGCAGGCAAGCGGAGGCAAACGCTTATGTATTTTTGCGTATTGTGCCGCATCCGCGCCGCATCGTACCCTTTCAGGCATCTCGTGGCGGTTTGCCGCGGTATAAAAACAGCGCGCCTCGACGCAGGCATCGCCGTGCATGCATAGAATGATGCGGCGGGCTTGCGAGCCACGTGGGCGCGTGAACCGGTTTCACTGGTTTCCATAGAGGAAGGGACAACTGATGAACAAAGTCTATCCAAGCGCGGCTGCCGCGCTGGAAGGGATCGTCCGCGACGGGCAAACCTTCGCGGTGGGCGGCTTCGGCCTGTGCGGGATTCCGGAGGCGCTGATCGCGGCGTTGCGCGATACGGCCGTCAAGGGCATCACCTGCATCAGCAACAACGCGGGCGTCGACGGTTTCGGCCTCGGTCTGCTGCTGGAAACGCGCCAGATCAAGAAGATGATCTCGTCGTACGTCGGCGAGAACAAGGAGTTCGAGCGCCAGTACCTGGCCGGCGAACTCGAACTCGAATTCACGCCGCAAGGCACGCTCGCCGAAAAGCTGCGTGCGGGCGGTGCGGGCATCCCGGCGTTCTTCACGAACACGGGCTACGGCACCGTGATCGCGGAAGGCAAGGAAACGCGCCAGTTCGGCGATCGCCACTACGTGCTCGAGCCGTCGCTGACGGCTGATGTCGCGCTCGTGAAGGCGTGGAAGGCCGACAAGTCCGGCAACCTGGTTTTTCGCCGCACCGCGCGCAACTTCAATCCGATGTGTGCGATGGCCGGCAAGATCACCGTCGCCGAGGTCGAGGAGATCGTCGAGAACGGCGCGCTCGATCCGGACCACATCCACACGCCGGGGATTTTCGTGCAGCGCATCGTGCTGAACGCGACGCCCGAAAAACGCATCGAACAACGCGTCGTACGCGCGAAAGGAGACTGACATGGCCTGGAATCGTGACCAGATGGCCGCGCGCGCGGCGAAAGAACTGCAGGACGGTTTCTACGTGAATCTCGGCATCGGCCTGCCGACGCTCGTTGCGAACCACGTGCCGGAAGGCGTCGAGGTGTGGCTGCAGTCGGAGAACGGCCTGCTCGGCATCGGCCCGTCGCCGACCGAAGACGAAGTCGACGCCGATCTCATCAACGCCGGCAAGCAGACCGTCACGACGCTGCCGGGCTCGTCGATCTTCTCGTCGGCCGATTCGTTCGCGATGATCCGCGGCGGCCACATCAACCTGGCGATTCTCGGCGCGATGCAGGTCAGCAAGCAGGGCGACCTCGCGAACTGGATGATCCCCGGCAAGATGATCAAGGGGATGGGCGGCGCGATGGATCTCGTCGCCGGCGTGAAGCGCGTCGTCGTGCTGATGGAGCATGTCGCGAAGGGCGACCAGCACAAGATCCTCGAGGAATGCAACCTGCCGCTGACGGGCGTCGGCGTGGTCGACCTGATCATCACCGATCTCGGCGTGATCGAAGTGACGCCGTCCGGCCTGAAGGTTCTTGAACTCGCCGACGGCGTGAGCGCCGACGAGATCCAGGCAAAGACGGGCGCGCCGCTCGACATCAGCGCGGTCGCATAAGGTTCCGCGCGTCAGCGCGGCTTCGACGCCCCGCATGCCGGCCGACGGCATGCGGGGCGTTTGTCATTGCGTACGTCAGGCCGATTGTCGGGTGCCCGATGAGCGGACCCGTGCAGCTGAAGCGGTTTACAATCGTTTGCATCGGGCGTCGCAAGCGTTGCCCTGCGCGTCGCCCCCGTTCGACAGGATGCCAACGATGCCAACGACCCCAGCGAATTCCCAGGTTCCTCGCCAGCGGCGCGTGCAGTGTGCGAGCGCTGCCGGCCTTCACCACGTCGCCTATACCGAGTGGGGCGATCCCGCCAACCCGCGCGTGCTGGTCTGCGTGCATGGCCTGACCCGTTCCGGGCGCGATTTCGACCGGCTCGCGGCTGCGCTGTCCGATACGTATCGCGTCGTCTGCCCCGATGTCGTCGGGCGCGGCCAGTCGGACTGGCTGGCCGATCCGCGGCTTTATGCGATCCCGCAATACGTGGCCGACATGGTGACGCTGATTGCGCGGCTCGATGTCGAATCGGTCGACTGGTTCGGCACGTCGATGGGCGGGTTGATCGGCATGGCGTTCGCGGGGCTGCCCGGTTCGCCGCTGCGCCGGATGATCGTCAATGACGTCGGCCCGCGCATCGAGCCCGATTCGCTGACGCGCATCGGCGAATATCTCGGCGTGCAGCCGCGCTTTGCGACCCAGCAGGAGGGCATCGACTATCTGACGTCGCTGTCGCTGCCGTTCGGTGCGCTGACCGCCGACGAGTGGCGCGAGATCAACGGGCCGCTGCTGCGCGAACTGCCTGAAGGTGGCTGGACGATCCGCTACGATCCACGCATCGCCGAACCGTTCAAGGCGACGACGCCCGAATTGGCGGCGCTCGGCGAGGCCGCGCTGTGGCATGCGATCGAGACGACGAACGCACCGCTGCTCGTCGTGCGTGGCGAGGTGTCGGACCTGCTGTCGCGCGAAACGGTGGCCGACATGGTGCGTCGCGGCCGGCATGTGACGCATGCCGAGATTCCGGGGGCGGGCCACGCGCCGGCGTTCATCGACGCAAGCCAGATTGCCCTCGCGCGGCGGTTTTTCGTCGAAGGCGGCGCATAAACGCGTCATAATATGCGGTTCGGCGGCACGCGGGCCGTGCCGCCGCCCGATTTCTCATCCATTCACGACCGGAACATTCCATGGCAGTCATTCGTCACCACGTCGGGGCCCGTCTCTCCGAAACCGCGATCCACAACGGTACCGTGTATCTGGCCGGCCAGATCGCCGAAGACACCACGCAGGACATCAAGGGCCAGACGCGCGAAGTGCTCGGCCACATCGATCGCCTGCTCGCCGAAGCGAACAGCGACAAGGCGCATCTGCTGTCGGTGCAGATCTACATCTCGGATCTGGCGAACTTCGAAGGCATGAATGCGGAGTGGGACGCATGGGTCGCGCACGGCAACACGCCGCCGCGTGCCACCGTCGAGGCGAAGCTCGCGGATCCGGCGCTGCTCGTCGAGATCGTGGTCGTTGCTGCGCAGCGGAGCTGAACGTAACCCGACGATGATCGCATTTCGCCAGGCCGAGCAATGACCGAGTCCGTTTCCGCTTCCCCCGTCGCGGCGCCGTCGTTCGACGACGTGCTCGCGTTCGTGCGCGAGCGGGCCGGCGACGTGCGCCTGTCGTCGGGCGAGCTGCTCGCCGATCACTCGGCGGGCACGGCGTCGATCATGCGCACGCTGAACGTCGATCCGCCTGCGGTGCAGGCGGCCGCGCTGTTCGTGTTGACGCCGCACCTGAGCAACCCCGAGCGCGAACTCGCCGAGCGTTTCGGCGACGAAGTGGCGCGGCTGGTGTCCGACGTGCGCAAGCTGTTGCGACTCGGTACCGTCAGCCTGCGTGCCGCGCAGAACGCGGTGCCCGATGCGGGGCGCGACGCGGCGGAAGAGCGGCGTACGCAGATCGAGGCGCTGCGCAAGATGTTGCTTGCGTTTGCGCAAGACATCCGCGTGGTGCTGATCCGGCTCGCGTCGCGCTTGCAGTCGCTGCGTTACTACGCGGCCGCGAAGATCGACCCGCCGCCCGACGTCGCGCGCGAGACGCTCGAGATCTACGCGCCGCTCGCGAACCGTCTCGGCATCTGGCAATTGAAGTGGGAGCTCGAGGATCTCGCGTTCCGCTTCGAGGATCCCGTCACCTACAAGCGGATCGCGAAGCTGCTCGACGAGAAGCGCATCGAGCGCGAAGCGTACGTCACGCAGGCGATCGACCGCTTGCAGCAGGAACTGGCGGACGCGCACATCCAGGCGGACGTGAGCGGCCGGCCGAAGCATATCTATAGCATCTGGCGCAAGATGCGCGGCAAGGAGCTCGACTTCTCCGAGCTGTACGACGTGCGCGCGTTTCGCGTGATCGTGCCGGACATCAAGGATTGCTACGCGGTGCTCGGCATCGTGCATCACCTGTGGCAGCCGGTGCCGAAGGAATTCGACGACTACATCTCGCGGCCGAAGCCGAACGGCTACAAGTCGCTGCACACGGTCGTGATCGGCGACGACGGCCGCGCGTTCGAAGTGCAGATCCGCACGCAGGAGATGCACCGTTTCGCCGAGTACGGCGTCGCGGCGCACTGGCGCTACAAGGAAGCCGGCGCGCGCGGCTACGGCGGCCAGTTCTCGGCGAGCGACAAGTACGACGAGAAGATTGCCTGGCTGCGCCAGCTGCTCGCGTGGAAGGACGACGTCGAGGACGGCGCGGAAAAGTCGGGCGACAAGGCGTGGGCGCAATTGCGCGAGACGTCGCTCGACGACGACCACATCTACGTGCTGACGCCGCAGGCGCGCGTGATCGCGTTGCCGCAGGGCGCGACGCCGGTCGATTTTGCGTACCACCTGCACAGCGAACTGGGTCATCGCTGCCGTGGTGCGCGCGTCGACGGCGCGATGGTGCCGCTCAATACGCCGCTCGCCAACGGCCAGACGGTCGAGATCGTCGCGGTGAAGGAGGGCGGGCCGTCGCGCGACTGGTTGAACCTGCAGCTCGGCTATATGAAGAGCCCGCGCGCGCGTCAGAAGGTGCGTGCGTGGTTCAACTCGATCGAGCAGGAAGAAAACGTCTCGCATGGCCGCGCGCTCGTCGAAAAGACGTTGCAGCGCGAGGGCAAGACGTCGGTCAACCTGGATAACCTCGCCGCGAAGCTCGGCTTCAAGTCGCCCGAGGAACTGTTCTCGGTCGTCGGCAAGGAAGAGTTCAGCCTGCGCAATGTCGAGCACGCGCTGTCCGATGCGCCGCCGCCCGAACCGGCGCCCGAGGCGCCTGCCGATTTCGAGAAGCGCAGCAGCGGCGCCAGCGTCGCGCACGGCGCGTCGACCGGCGTGCTGGTCGTGGGCGTCGACGCACTGCTGACCCAACTCGCGCGCTGCTGCCGTCCGGCGCCGCCCGATCCGATAAGCGGTTTCGTCACGCGCGGCAAGGGGATGTCGATCCACCGCACCGATTGCCCGACGTTCCGCCGGATGGTCGAGCGCGCGCCGGAGCGCGTGCTGCAGACGACCTGGTCGGCCGACGTGCTCGGCGGGCGCGGTGCGTCTGTCTATCCGGTCGACCTGATGATCGAGGCGAGCGATCGGCAAGGGTTGCTGCGCGACATCTCCGAAGTGTTCGCGCGCGAGAAGATGAATGTGGTGGGCGTGAAGACGCAGAGCCGCCGCAATGCGGCATTCATGCAGTTCACGGTCGAGGTGTCGAACTCGGCGCAGGTGCAGCGTGCGTGCACGTTGCTCGGCGAGGTACAGGGCGTCGTGCGGGCGGGGCGGAAGGCGTGATGTGGGGTTCGAACACCGTTATTTTGCTGCGACCGCATAAAAATACTTGCCAAGCGGGTAACGGCTCCATATAATCTTAGCTTCACTAGGCTCGTAGCTCAGCTGGTTAGAGCACCACCTTGACATGGTGGGGGTCGTTGGTTCGAGTCCAATCGAGCCTACCAACGAATTGAGAATGCCCGGCTTCCGGGTGTTCGATGCAGCAAATAACTCAACGCGAACAAGGCGAATACGGTTATGACACCGCGAACGTTGACCGAAACCTTTTCGGAGCGACGCTAGTCGAGGAACCCTTTCGCCCTTTCAGTTTGAGTGAAGTATCGAATGCGGCCCCTCGAAAGCGGGGCCGCATTTTTTTTGTCGCGAAATTTTCCCGCGTGATTTTTATATCGCGTACCTGGTCTGCCGCCCACTGTCGGCATCACGGAGATTGCTATGGTTTCGATACGCTTGCCTGACGGCTCAGTTCGACAATACGAGCATCCGGTGACAGTTGCCGAGGTTGCAGCCTCGATCGGTCCCGGCCTTGCGAAGGCTGCGCTTGGTGGCAAGCTCGATGGCGAGCTCGTAGATACGTCGGCCGTGATCGACCGCGACGCGTCGCTCGCGATCGTGACCGACAAGGACGCCGACGGCCTCGACATCATCCGTCACTCGACGGCGCACTTGCTCGCGTACGCGGTGAAGGAACTGTATCCGGACGCGCAGGTGACGATCGGCCCGGTGATCGACAACGGCTTCTATTACGACTTCTCGTACAACCGCCCGTTTACGCCCGAAGATCTGGAGAAGATCGAAAAGCGCATGCAGGAGCTCGTGAAGAAGGACGAGCCCGTGACGCGCCGTGTCGTGTCGCGTGACGAAGCGGCGGGCTACTTCCGCAGCATCGGCGAGAAGTACAAGGCCGAGATCATCGAATCGATTCCGCAAAGCGACGAAATCAAGCTGTATTCGCACGGCGGCTTTACCGATCTGTGCCGTGGCCCGCACGTGCCGTCCACCGGCAAGCTGAAGGTCTTCAAGCTGATGAAGGTCGCGGGTGCGTACTGGCGCGGCGATTCGAAGAACGAGCAGCTGCAGCGTATCTATGGCACGGCCTGGACGAAGAAGGAAGACCAGGATCAGTACCTGCACATGCTCGAGGAAGCGGAAAAGCGCGACCACCGCAAGCTCGGCAAGCAGCTCGACCTGTTCCACATGCAGGAAGAGTCGCCGGGCATGGTGTTCTGGCATCCGAAGGGCTGGGCGCTGTGGCAGCAGGTCGAACAGTACATGCGCCGCCGCGTGAACGAAGCCGGCTACCTCGAGATCAAGACGCCGATGATCATGGACCGTTCGCTGTGGGAAGCGTCGGGCCACTGGCAGAACTACCGCGAGAACATGTTCACGACGGAGTCGGAGAAGCGCGACTACGCGATCAAGCCGATGAACTGCCCGGGCCACGTCCAGGTGTTCAAGCACGGCCTGCGTTCGTACCGCGACCTGCCGCTGCGTTACGCGGAATTCGGTTCGTGCCACCGCAACGAGGCATCGGGCGCGCTGCACGGCCTGATGCGCGTGCGCGGCTTCGTGCAGGACGATGCGCATATCTTCTGTACGGAAGACCAGTTCATCTCGGAATCGATCGCGTTCAACACGCTGGCAATGAGCGTGTACAAGGACTTCGGTTTCGATCACATCGACATCAAGCTGTCGCTGCGCCCGGAGCAGCGCGCGGGTACGGACGAAACGTGGGATCGCGCCGAGCAGGGCTTGCGCGACGCGCTGACGGCCTGCGGCCTGACGTGGGAAGAGCTGCCGGGTGAGGGTGCGTTCTACGGTCCGAAGATCGAGTACCACATCAAGGATGCGCTCGGCCGTTCGTGGCAGTGCGGCACGCTGCAGCTCGACATGGTGCTGCCGGAGCGCCTCGGCGCCGAGTACGTCGCGGATGACAGCAGCCGCCGTCGCCCGGTGATGCTGCACCGTGCAATCGTCGGTTCGATGGAGCGTTTCCTCGGCATTTTGATCGAGCACCATGCTGGTGCGATGCCGTCCTGGCTCGCGCCGTTCCAGGCAGTTGTGCTCAATATCGCCGAAAGTCAGGCCGAATATGCGCAATCTCTGGCCCAATCGTTGCAAAAACAAGGGGTTAGAGTGACGGCTGATTTGCGCAATGAGAAGATTAGCTATAAAATACGCGAGCACACGCTGGAAAAGGTGCCTTATCTCCTCGTCGTGGGGGATAAGGAGCGTGATGCGCAAACGGTAGCCGTGCGTGCCCGTGGCGGCGTCGATCTTGGCGTGATGCCGGTCGAAGCCTTCGTTGAGCGTCTGCAGGAAGACCTGCGCTCGTTCAAGTAACCGCCCTGGCAGCGCGGCTCGTTTTTTTAATTTTTAGAGGAAACGTAACATCGCTACTGATAAGTCGTCGCATCGCATCAACGGTGAAATCACTGCGCCGGAAGTGCGTCTGGTCGGGATCGAGAACGAACCGCTCGGTATCGTAAAACTCGCTGATGCTTTCCGTAAATCGGAAGAACTGGATGTTGACCTGGTGGAAATCGCGCCGCAAGCGGTTCCCCCGGTTTGCCGTCTGATGGATTACGGCAAGTTCAAGTACCAGGAATCGAAGAAGCAGCACGAAGCGAAGCTGAAGCAGAAGGTCATCCAGGTCAAGGAAGTCAAGTTCCGCCCGGGTACCGATGACGGGGATTACAACGTCAAGCTCCGCAATCTCGTGCGCTTCCTCGAAGAGGGCGACAAGACGAAGATCACGTTGCGTTTCCGCGGCCGTGAAATGGCTCACCAGGAAATCGGTATGCGGATGCTTGAGCGTCTGCGCACGGATCTCGAGGAAGTCGGCCAGGTTGAGCAGATGCCGAAGATGGAAGGGCGCCAGATGATCATGGTGCTCTCGCCGAAGAAAAAGAAGTAACGGGCCCGCGCGCTTTGCGCGCAGGTTCGCAGTGGTTCGGTGCGTTGCCCGGTCAGGGCGGCGTGCCAACAATGACGGCGGCTGCGCAAGCGGTTCGCCGTACACAAGTGGACTGGGTTTCGAAGGGCGGGTCAAGGGCGCAAGCCAACCGCACACCCATCGCCATCTAATAAACTGGAGTTGTTCGTCATGCCTAAGATGAAGACCAAGAAGAGTGCTGCAAAGCGCTTCGTGGTGCGTCCGGGCGGTACCGTCAAGCGCGGTCAAGCCTTCAAGCGTCACATCCTGACCAAGAAAACCACGAAGAACAAGCGTCACCTGCGCGGCGCAACGGCAGTTCATGATTCCGATCTGAACTCCGTCCGCGCGATGCTGCCGTTCGCGTAACCCCTAACTGATACTCTAAGGAGAGAAACATGCCTCGAGTCAAACGTGGGGTAACCGCACGGGCCCGCCACAAGAAGATCATCAACCTGGCCAAGGGTTATCGCGGCCGCCGCAATAACGTCTACCGCATCGCCAAGCAGGCGGTGATGCGCGCTGGTCAGTACGCGTACCGCGATCGCCGCAACAAGAAGCGTGTGTTCCGCGCACTGTGGATCACGCGTATCAACGCGGCAGTTCGCCAGCACGACATGACCTACAGCGTGTTCATCAACGGCCTGAAGAAGGCGTCGATCGAACTCGACCGTAAGGTTCTGGCCGACATGGCGGTGTTCGACAAGGCTGCTTTTGCTGCGATCGTCAAGCAGGTGAAAGCCGCCGTTGCAGCCTAATTGAGAAATTAGCACTGCGTGGTTAGTTGCAGCGAGGTTCCGGTAGTCTCGGCCGCTGCAGCGAAAACGGGGCTCTTCCGAGCCCCTTTTTTGTTTGGTGGGCGATTTCGCTCGCCAAGACCGAATGACGTTGGAAATGATGGGATCTATGGATCTGGACCAGATTGTCGCCGACGCGCAGCAGTCCTTCGAACAGGCTGCCGACATCACCACGCTCGAAAACGAGAAAGCACGATTTCTCGGCAAATCGGGTGCGCTGACCGAGTTGCTGAAGGGTCTCGGCAAGCTCGATCCCGAAGCACGCAAGACCGAAGGCGCACGCATCAACGTCGCGAAGCAGCAGGTTGAAGCTGCGCTGACCGCACGTCGTCAGGCACTGGCCGATGCGCTGCTGAATCAGCGCCTCACTGCCGAAGCGATCGACGTGACGTTGCCGGGTCGCGGCGCCGGTGCAGGCAGCCTGCACCCCGTGATGCGCACGTGGGAGCGTGTCGAACAGATTTTCGGCTCGATCGGCTTCGATGTGGCCGACGGCCCCGAAATCGAGACCGACTGGTACAACTTCACGTCGCTGAACAGCCCGGAGAACCATCCGGCGCGTTCGATGCAGGACACCTTCTACGTCGAAGGCAAGGACGCCGACGGCCGCCAGCTGCTGCTGCGCACGCACACGAGCCCGATGCAGGTGCGTTACGCGCGCATGAACCGTCCGCCGATCAAGGTGATCGCGCCGGGCCGCACGTATCGCGTCGACAGCGATGCGACCCACTCGCCGATGTTCAATCAGGTCGAGGGGCTGTGGATCGACGAAAACATCAGCTTCGCCGACCTCAAGGGCGTCTATACCGACTTCCTGAAAAAATTCTTCGAGCGCGACGACATCCTCGTGCGCTTCCGTCCGTCGTATTTCCCGTTCACGGAACCGTCGGCCGAGATCGACATGATGTTCGAGCAAGGCAAGAACGCCGGCAAGTGGCTCGAGATCTCCGGTTCGGGGCAGGTGCATCCGACCGTGATTCGCAACATGGGCCTCGATCCCGAGCGCTACATCGGCTTTGCGTTCGGCAGCGGCCTTGAGCGCCTGACGATGCTGCGCTACGGCGTCCAGGATCTCCGGCTGTTCTTCGAGAACGACCTGCGTTTCCTGCGCCAGTTCGCGTAACGCCGCGCGCCGCGCCGACCTGTGCCCGTGCACGCCCCGATGGACGATCCGACGGGGCCCGGGCGTCGATCTAACCTGTTTCGAACGTAGACATCCATGCAATTCCCTGAATCCTGGTTGAGAACCTTTGTCGACCCGCAGCTGACGACCGACGAACTGTCGCACGCGCTGACGATGGCGGGGCTCGAAGTCGAATCGCTGAGCAAGGCTGCGCCGCCGACGTCTAAGATCGTCGTCGGCCGCGTGCTCGAAGTCGTCAAGCATCCGGATGCGGACAAGCTCAATGTCTGCCAGGTCGACGCCGGCACCGGCGCGACGCTGAATATCGTCTGTGGCGCACCGAACGTCGCGCCCGGCATCAAGGTACCGGTCGCGCTGGTCGGCGCCGAACTGCCGCCGGCAGAAGAGGGCGGCAAGCCGTTCGCGATCAAGCTGTCGAAGCTGCGCGGCGTGGAGAGCCAGGGGATGCTGTGCTCGGCACGCGAGCTGAAGCTGTCCGAGGATCACAGCGGCCTGCTGGTGCTGCCGGAAGACACGCCGGTCGGCCAGGACATCCGCGAGACGCTCAATCTCGACGACACGATCTTCGAAATCAAGCTGACGCCGAACAAGGCCGACTGCCTGTCCGTGTTCGGCATCGCACGCGAGACGTCTGCGATCACCGGCGCGCCGCTGACGCCGGTCGACATTCGCCCGGTGCGCGTCGAGCTCGACGAGACGCTGCCGGTGCGCATTGCCGCGCCCGATCTGTGCGGCCGCTTCTCGGGTCGCGTGATCCGCGGCGTGAACGCGCATGCGAAGACCCCGCAGTGGATGGTCGAGCGCCTCGGGCGTTCGGGCCAGCGCAGCGTGTCGGCGCTCGTCGACATCTCGAACTACGTGATGTTCGAGCTCGGCCGCCCGTCGCACGTGTTCGATCTCGACAAGATCCACGGCGGTATCGAGGTGCGCTGGGGCAAGCGCGGCGAATCGCTGAAGCTGCTCAACGGCAACACGGTCGAACTCGACGAAACGGTCGGCGTGATTTCGGACGACCGTCAGGTTGAAAGCCTGGCCGGCATCATGGGCGGCGACAGCACGGCCGTCACGCTCGATACGACCAACATCTACCTGGAAGCCGCATTCTGGTGGCCGGACAGCATCCGCGGCCGTGCGCGCAAGTACAACTTCTCGACCGATGCGGCTCATCGCTTCGAGCGCGGCGTCGACTACGCGACGACCGTCGAGCACGTCGAGCGCATCACGCAACTGATTCTCGAAATCTGCGGCGGCAAGGCCGGCCCGGTCGACGATCAGTCCGTGAACCTGCCGCAGCGCGCGCCGGTGAAGATGCGCGTATCGCGCGCGAATCGCATCATCGGCGTGCAGATCGGCGCCGACGAGATCGCCAGCATCTTCACGCGCCTCGGCCTGCCGTTCGAGCGTGAAGACGATGCGTTCCTCGTCACGCCGCCGTCGCATCGCTTCGACATCGAGATCGAGGAAGACCTGATCGAGGAAGTGGCGCGCATCTATGGCTTCGAGAAGATCCCGGCGCGTCCGCCGGTCGCGACGAGCGAAATGCGCGCGACCAACGAAACGCGGCGCTCGATCCACGACATCCGTCACGCGCTCGCTGCGCGCGACTACGCGGAAACCGTCAACTTCAGCTTCGTCGATGCGGAGTGGGAGCAGGATTTCGCGGGCAACGACCAGCCGATCCGTCTGCTGAACCCGATCGCGAGCCAGCTGTCGGTGATGCGCACGACGCTGTTCGGCAGCCTGATTTCCGTGCTGCGCCACAACCTGAACCGTCGCGCGGATCGTGTGCGCCTGTTCGAAGCTGGCCGCGTGTTCCTCACCGATGCGGCGGCGAAGGCCGGTGAGCTGACGGTCGAGGGCTACGTTCAGCCGAAGCGCGTCGGTGCGCTTGCCTATGGTCCGGCACTCGACGAGCAGTGGGGCGCGGAGACCCGCCCGGTCGATTTCTTCGACGTGAAGGGCGATCTCGAGGCGCTGCTCGCGCCTGCGGCCGCACGCTTCGTGAAGGCAGAGCATCCGGCCCTCCATCCGGGCCGCAGCGCGCGCATCGAAGTCGATGGCCGTGCGGTCGGCTGGATCGGCGAACTGCACCCGCGCCTGATGCAGAAGTACGAGCTGCCGCACGCACCGGTGATGTTCGAGGTCGACGCGGATGCGCTGATTGCGCGTGCGTTGCCCGCGCCGACCGACGTGTCGAAATTCCCGCCGGTTCGTCGCGATATCGCGGTGGTCGTCGATCAGGCGGTCGAGGTTCAGGCACTTTTCGACGAAATGAAGAAGGCGCTCGCCGAAGAGGCCTGCCGATTCGTTCAGAAGGTTGTACTCTTCGACGAATTTCGTGCAAAATCAAATACTTCCGGTGGTCTTGCCGCGCACGAGAAGAGCCTTGCCTTCCGTGTGACGCTGCAGGACGCGGCTGGCACGCTACAGGACGAGGTCGTCGATCAGGCGATCCAGACGCTGGTCGAGCGGATGGCTCGTGCTGGTGCGCGTCTGCGCGGCTAAGGAGGAGGTCCGCCCGCTCGCGGGCGGCCTTTTCCGATCGTAAGTTTTGATTTAACGCGCTGTATGGCAGATATGAACGACATGACCTCGAGTGAATTCGAAGCCCTCCTGACGGCGCAACGCAGCGCCATGAACCGCGACGCTTCGGCGCCGGCGTCCACCGAGACGCCTACGCTGACGAAGGCGGAACTGGCGGAGCTGCTGTTCGACAGCGTCGGGCTGAACAAGCGTGAAGCGAAGGACATGGTCGAGGCGTTTTTCGAGGTGATTCGCGACGCGCTCGAAAACGGCGAAAGCGTCAAGCTGTCGGGGTTCGGCAATTTCCAGTTGCGCGACAAGCCGCAGCGTCCGGGCCGCAATCCGAAGACGGGCGAGGCGATTCCGATCGCGGCCCGCCGGGTGGTAACCTTCCACGCGAGCCAGAAGCTGAAGGCGCTGGTCGAAAACGGCGCGGAGTAAGCCCCGCGCGCTGACGTCTCCGCGCGGCCGCCGCGCACCCTTTACCGACGGTTTACCGACGATGACCACTACGGTTGAGAAAGTCGTCTTGCCTCCGATTCCCGCGAAGCGCTACTTCACGATCGGTGAAGTCAGTGAACTGTGCGGGGTCAAGCCGCATGTGCTGCGTTATTGGGAACAGGAATTTACTCAACTGCGGCCGGTGAAGCGGCGTGGCAATCGTCGGTATTACCAGCACCACGAAGTGCTGCTGATCCGGCGGATTCGCGAATTGCTGTACGAGCAGGGATTCACGATCAACGGCGCGCGCAACCGGCTCGATTCGCCGGCGGGCGAGCGGGCCGCGGCGGCACCCGTCGAGCCGGAGGCGCCAGCCACCGATGATGCACGCGCACCGGGCAAGCCGGGCGCAACCGTCGACGTCATTGCATTGCGGCAGGCGCTGCTCGACGTGATCGACGGACTGAAGCACGACTGAGCGCGAAGCGCGAAGGATAAAATGAAAAGCCCGGTTGGCGACCTGCCACCGGGCTTTTTTCATGCGTGTCGTGTGCGCTTCAGCGTGAGGCGAGCGGGTTCTTCTGCCCCATGTCGACGACCAGCGTGCCGTCCGGCAGCATCCGCACCGAGCCTTGCGCGACCTGGCTGCGGTAGCCGTACAGGTCGAAACGCATCGGGCCGGCCTCGGCCGAATTCCGGATCAGCGCGCGCACGTTCAGTTCGAGCACGTTGAACATTTTCATGTCGCCGCCTTCCATCCACATGTAGCTCGGTGCATCGATCTGCGGCCGTTGCGGCGCGGGTGTGCCTGCCATGCGCCTGAACGTGAGGCGCAGCCCGTCGCGTTCGACCGTTGCCTGTCCGAGCTTGCCGTTCAGCACGGGTGGCGGGAACACGGTGTACTGGTCGAGCACGAGTGTGTCGCCACGCAGTTCCGCGCCGCGCCGCTGCAACGGCGTCAGCGAAGCGAGTTCGATGCCGAGCGACCGCAGCAGCTTCGCCTGCGGGATGCCGAGCACCGATACCTGGGACGGCTTGAACGCGAGATGCCGGTCGTCGAGCACGGACAGCGTGCCATTCATGTCGGTCGGCAGCCAGACCCCCGGTACGTGATTCCACAGCTTGATGCCGCCCTGGACGCGCAGGTTCGTGCCGTCCGCGCTCAGTTGCAGGTCGTTGAGCGAGCGCGGCGCGTAGTCGAGCAGATAATTGTTGAAGAGCGCGGACATCGCCTTCCACGACTCGACGACCGTGCCGCCGAGAATGCGAATGTCGTACTGGTTCGGATCGTCGAGATCGACGGGTTCGCCGGGCCGCTTCGAGACGAGTTCCACGTCGAGATCCTCGACGTGAAAGCCGATATCCCCGGACAGGTTGAAGTCGACGTTGCGCAGATGGATCGTCGGGTTGCGGTTCGACACGTGCCGTTCGTTGAACGGCGTGGTCGACGTGCGCCGCATCGCGACCTTCTGCATGCCGGGGTGAACGGTGTTCGCCGCGAGTGCGTAGGCTTCCCAGTGCTGGCGTATGTCGCGCAGCGCGTTCTGTTGCGCGGCGAGGAAGCTGTCGTTCAGGCGCGCGGCCGCGTTGCCGAGCAGCGCGCCTCTGGCCGGGCCCGCGTACGAGGGCATCCGGATCGCCATCGCGCCGCTTTCGTCGAAATTGAAGTAGCCGGCCGAGACCTGGTCGCGATAGTGATACAGGTCGAACACGAAAGTCTGGTCGCGCTTCGTGGCATCTACCGGGCCGATCAGGATGTCCGCGTTCATCGGCATCGAGCGCATGAACTTCACGTCGCCGCCGCGAATGTACATCGCTTGCTGCGGTGCATTCGCGGGCATCGCAAAGCCGGCATGCGTGCCGTCGTCGAGCTTCAGGTCGAGGCCGGCCGGCGTCACGCGCAGCGCGGTGATCGTGAGCTTCAGGCGCGGCGGCGGCATCAGCTTGTCGACCGACATCACGAGATCGTCGCCAGCGAGCTGCGCAATCGGCGTCTGGACTTTCAGCAGGTCGGCCATCTTCACGTTGGCCGCGCGCATCACCGGCTGCGCGTTGATGCCCGAGACGCGTACACCCGTCGGATGGAACACGAGCTGGCTGCCGTCACGGATCGCGAGCGTGCCGGTCAGCGAGAACGGCACCCAGCCGTCGCGCTGCATCTCGCCTTGCAGGTGGATCACGCCGTCGCCGGCCGACACGGCGAGCTTGCGCAGCGGTGCATTGCGGTAGCCGAAGATGTACGTGTTGAAGAGGGCGGTCAGCTTGGCGTTGTCGAGCGTGACCGTGCCTTCATGCACGTCGATCTGGAAACTGGTCGGATCGTCGAACACGATCGGCGCGCCGGCCTGCGTCGGCACGAGCGTGGCAGACAACTGATGGATGAAGAAGCCGAGGTTGTTGACGATGCGGAAATCGACGTCGCGCAGGAACGTCATCGCGCCGTTCTGGCCTGAGTCGCGCAGCGTGAACGGGCGCGGTTGCGTGAGGCTCATCGATGCGAGCGACGGCACGGTGCGTGCGACCTGCTGCTCGCGGGCGAGGCGTTCGGCCTTGGTGCGCTCGATCTTCGTCGATGCGATCGACGTGTTGCCGTCACGCTGCGCGGACGACTCTGCGCAACCGGCACACAGCAGCGCGAGCGCCAGCACGCCGCAGCCGAACACGCGGGACGTCGTGGGCGAGATGGGACGGGCCGCGCCGGGCGGGCCTGAAATCCAGTCGAAAATTGCCAAAGGCGAGCGATGGCCGCGCCGGACCGCATTCCGCATCGTCTGTCTCCATGTCTTGTCGTGATCGACGGCGGCGCGCGCCACTGCACGGCGCAAGCGTCGATGCCGTGCAGTGTGGCATAGCGCGCTAGAGCGGCGTTACCAAACAACGGGCGCCCGGACGGGGCGAGCCGGCGGGCTGCGGGACAACGGATTCGGGGTGGTCGGACGGCCGGATCAAACGGTCGTTTGGTTTGCACGGTTCGTCATCGGCGGGTGTTGCTGCGTCCGGGCAAACCCGCTCCAGCCTTGGCCGGTGCGGGTTTCGCCGGATGCGAGTTGTACCGGCCGCGGCGGTTGTAGCGCGGATGCGACCCGGCCCGCCGCAGCGGCCTGCGGGTCGATCAGACCAGCATGTGCTGCCGGATTGCGTTCAGCGTCGCCTGGTCGAGTTGCAGGCCGTTCGCGATATACGACGTCATCGAGCCGTACGACGCGGTGACCTGATCGAAGGCCGCCTGCAGATAGTCGGTATGTGCGCCTTGCAGCGCGGTCATCATGTCTGCCGCATTTTGCCCGCCGGCCTTTTGTGCCTGGGCGACCGACGCGGCGATTTCCGATGCGCTATAGGCGTTGGTCAGCAGATAGTCGGCGAGTATCGTCTGCTCGGATGCACCCAGGATCGTGTGCAGGATCGCGGTTGCCCAGCCGGTGCGATCCTTGCCGGCCGTGCAGTGGAACACCAGGTTTTCGCCAGTGGCAGCGAAGCCGGTGAAGAGCGCGTGATAGCTGGCATGTGCGGTGTCCGACGTGACGAACGCGCGGTACATGCTCAGCATGAATGCCGTCGCGGTAGCGCCGGTGGTCGGGATCGGATCGATGCTGGCGGCCCCGAGCACGTTGAGGTTTTGCCAGGCGGCGCCGGCCAGCGGCACATCCGGCTGCGTCTTGATCTCGGCGGGCGTGCGCAGGTCGCAGACCTGTTTGATGCCGAGCGTGCCGACGGTGGCGACATCCGCGACCGACAACGCGAGCGCGGATGACCGATAGATCACGCCTTTCTTCATCTTCGCGCCGTTCGTCGTCAGGTAGCCGGTTCCGTCCGGCCCGGCCGTGTCGCGAAAATTCGATGCGGAACTCAGCCGCGGTGTCGTGACTGGCGCGACCGAAATCGAGTCGCCCCCGCATGCGGACAGAAGCGATGCGCTTCCCAGCGCCACGCCTATCGTGCCGGCGCCCAGCCGGAGAAAATGTCGACGGGAAATTTCGTTTTTCTGATGCATTCAATGCCCTGTGTCGGAGACGGTTGCAAGAGGTCGCGACTGCGGTGGTGACCGAAGCCGCCTCCTATATCACGCGCGACGCGGCATAGCCGGGGCGGGCCGGATCGATCGGCATGCAGTCGGACGGTTCGCCCGTGCGCATCGATCTCGCGCCGGGTAACCGCACGGTAGCGATTTGCGGCGAACCGGCCATCGTCCTTTTCGATTAGGTCGGCATGCGGGTTGCCGGTGTCGGTTGCGCATTGTCGACAGGTAGGATCGGCGGCAGCGGCGAGGTAAGATCGACCTCAGTGGCTGTATCGACCAAAGCACAGTAGCCATCACGGGGAAGCGTCATGGATCTCAAGGAAGTCGACGTATTGGGTGCGGGCGTGGGCGATCACTGGTACTACGCGTCGAAGGCGAGTGCGATCCGTCGGTTCCTGGGGGTGCCAGGCGCGAACCGGATACTCGATGTCGGCGCAGGCTCCGGCTTCTTCTCGAAGCACTTGCTGGAGCGCACACAGGCGACGGAGGCGTGGTGTGTCGATACGAGCTACGCCGACGATACTGACGGCGAGGCGTCCGGCAAGCCCATCCACTTTCGGCGATCCGTTGATCGATTCGATGCCGATCTCGTGTTGCTGATGGACGTGCTCGAGCATGTCGACGACGACGTCGGTCTGCTCATGCAGTACGTAAAGGGCGCGCCTTCGGGCAGCCGGTTCCTGATCACGGTTCCCGCGTTCCAGTTCCTCTGGAGCGGTCATGACGATTTTCTCGAGCACAAGCGCCGATATACGCTCGGCAGTCTCGAGGACGTGGTGCGTCGCGCGGGGCTCGACGTCGAGCACGGCGCCTATTATTTCGGCCTCACGTTTCCGCTCGCGGCAGCGTTGCGGCTCGGCGAACGGGTGCGTCGGCAACCAAGCGAGCCGGCGTCGCAATTGCGTCGTCACCATCCATTCGTCAATGGCTTGCTCAAGACGATCTGCCGAATCGAGTTGCCGATGTTCCGCTTCAACCGCGTCGCCGGGCTGACCGTCATCTGTGTCGCACGCAAGCAGTGAAGGCGATGCGAGGCCGGTGCGCAGGGCGCTATGCCATGCACGTCGTTGTGTGCATCGGCACGGTCACGCCAAAAAATTTCACAAGAATATTCACAAAATGCATGCGACCCGTTCTAAATCGGAAAACTGTCTGTTATAATTTTTTTCTTTCGGGGCGTAGCGCAGCCTGGTAGCGTACCTGCATGGGGTGCAGGTGGTCGGAGGTTCAAATCCTCTCGCCCCGACCAGACAAGAACCCGCGTCAGTTCAAGCTGACGCGGGTTTTTTCTTGCCGGTCGCTTTTTTGCACATCGCGGCGCGGCCCCGGTAAAATGCAAGGTTGATCCACGGAAAGCGCCGTGATTTAGCGGAAGAGGATTCCCCGAACATGACTGATCTTCGTCTTACCATGCGGTTCGCTGCAGTGCTCGCCACCGGCGCGCTCGTTGCCGGTTGCGGTACGTCGTCGCCCACGAAAGTGGACTACAAGAGCGATTCGAAATCGAAAGAAGCGTCGCTCGCAGTGCCGCCCAACATGCTCGACGAGACGGCCGATCAGCGTTCGCTGCCGCCCCAGGGCGGCGCGACTTCCCTGTCCGCACTTCAGCAGGTCCAGCAGGCAGCGCCTGCGCTGGACACTGTCGCTCCGGCTGTGGCCGGCATGCATATCCAGCGCGACGGCACCGAGAGCTGGCTCGTGATCGACGGCAAGCAGCCGGCCGATGTGTGGCCGCAGGTTCGCCGCTTCTGGCAGGAGCAGGGCTTCCTGCTCGTCGTCGACCAGCGCGACAAGGGCGTGATGGAAACCGACTGGAACGAAACCCATCCGCAGATCAACGACGGCCTGATCCGTAGCGTGATCTCGAAGGCGATGGGCAATTCGTACGTGACGGCCGAGCGCAACAAGTACCGTACGCGTCTCGATTCGGCGCCGAATGGCGGCACCTATGTGTTCATCAGCCAGAAGGGGATGCGCGAAGCGATCACGGGCTCGAACAACGATTCGAGCAAGTGGGAACCGAAGCCGAACGATCCGGCGCTCGAGACCGAATACCTGAAGCGATTGATGGCGGTGCTCGCACAGAACGAGCAGCGCGCGAAGAACGGCGAGCCGCCCATCGCGAACATCAAGGACAACACGGTGCCGGTGGCCAAGGACAAGAAGGCCGACGACGCATCGTCGAAGGCTGCTGCAGCGATCGCCGCGCAAAACGTCTCCCGCACGTCGGCGCAAGCCAACGATGCGGCCGATGCTGCCGTTCCGTCGGAAGTTACGCTCGGCGAGCCGTACGACCGGTCGTGGCTGCACGTCGGTCTCGCGCTCGATCGTGCGAACTTCACGGTCGACGATCGTGATCGCTCGAAGGGCCTGTATTTCGTGCGCTATGTCGATCCGAAGGATCTGACTTCGGCCGAGCAGGGCTTCTGGAGCCAGCTGTTCCACGGCAAGAAGGAAAAGCAGGCGAAGCAATACCGCGTCAACGTGAAGGCGCTCACGGCCGACCAGACGCGCGTCGCGGTCATCGACGATTCGGGCGCGATCGACACATCGTCGCCGGCTCGCCAGATCATGGGGCTGCTCGTGAATCAGCTCCGCTGATTCCGGCGTTTCTCCGCACCAATGAAAAGCCCGCCATTTGGCGGGCTTTTTTCATGGCCGCTCGCCGGAGCGCACATGTGCTGGAGGTTCGGTCCCTCCTCGTGACGTTACGTAACATCCGCGCGTTACGGCGGCCAAACACATGCGGCATCGTCGGCGGCCAAAAAATTTTCCTTATAAATCAATGGGGTGGGCGATTCGCGGTAGTTGGCACGTAACCTGCTTTATATGTTGGAATTGTTGAAACAGGGAGGATGGCGTCAGATACCGGGGGTGCGCTGCGAGCGCCCGATCAACGGTATCGACGTCTTCGAATGTCGACGCGACAAGCGTCGGCGCAACTGATGACGATCCGCGCCAGCGTGCGGATCTCGATGGCCCCGTCGCCTATCCTCGTAGGGCGACGGTTTCGCCCGCGCTTCTGTGAAGCGCGGGCTATTTTTTTTGGGGCCGTCGTGCGATGCCGTGCCGGCGCAGCCGATGCACGATTCGCGTATTCTCGGACTTTTCCAGATGAGGGGGGGGGCGGGAATGGCGGAAATTGCAGTCGTGGCGCTGATCGTGGCGAAGCCGGGCGCCGAGGAGAAGTTGCGTGCCCAGCTCGAAGGGATCGTCGAGCCGACCCGCAGCGAAGCGGGGGCATTGCAGTACGACCTGCACCGGGACCTGAAGGAGCCCGCGCGGTTCGTATTCGTCGAGCGCTGGGAAAGCGAGGAGGCGCTTGCCGCTCATGCGCGTTCCGCGCACATTCTGGCTTATCGCGAAGCGGCCGCGAACTGGATCGAGCGTTCCGAAATCCGCGTGCTGTCGAAGCTCGTCTGAGCCGGGTGGGGCGACCGGACGTGTCCGGTCGCGGGGTGTGTCAGTGCGACGTGCTGGGTACGTCGAGGATCAGGATGATCGTCCAGTCGGCGTCGCCGTCGTGATGGTACTGGCGCTCTGCGACGATGAACGGTTGCTGCTTGCCTTGCGGGCCGAGGAAAAGCACGTCGCCCTCCATCGGCAGGCACTCGATCGGCGGCAGCGCGAGGAACGCGTCAGCCGAGCCGCGAGGCATCAGTTGCTTGATCTGGCGAGTGGCGGCTTCGGTCCACTCGATGTCGAGTTGAATGTTGCTCATGCTGTCCTCCGCACCGGGGTGCGCACGGGTGGAAAATTTCGGTGCGCGACTTTAGCACAGCGCACGGGCACCGCAACCAAAAAAGCCGAACCCGGTTGCCCGGATTCGGCTTTTTGCTTGTGCGGTGCCGCCGAACTTACTGGCTGGCAGCGTCTGCGGCCTTGGCAGCCTTCTTGCCGGCCTTCTTCGCAGCAGCCTTGTGGTGAGCAGCCTTCTTGCCGTGGTGATGCTCTTCCTGCATCGCCGGCTGAGCGGCTTCAGCCGCTTGCTGCTGCTGCAGCGCCTGTGCGCGCTGCTCGATCTCGGAGATCTTGGCCGGATCGGTAATCGTCTTGATTTCCGTGCTCTCTTGCGCATACGCTGCGCCAGTCAGCGCCGACATCGCTACCAGGATAGCCAGGGACGTCTTCTTCATTGCTTTACCTCCGCTAAGTGGTGATGAACCCGAGTGTTGCCGTTTTGTCTGGCGACTGCAATCGAGTGCGTGTCGAGTGTAACAAAAGTGACGGATCAATGTGCACCGGATCGTGGCGCGACGCAAGGCCCCGTTGAAGTGGCGCAACACTTCGCGTACTTCGTCACGCGCCTGCCATGGTCGCCGTCGCAACCATTGCGCGCCGGTTTCCCCGCATCCGTCAAAACCATCCAAGCCAACGATAGACGTGGAACTGCGCGATGCCGACCAGTTCGTGCAGCGCCTGCTCGGCGTTGGCCAAATTACGCCAGCGCGGCAGCCAGCCTGTTTGCGCGCGCCGGCGATTCGCATAAACGGGCTGCGGATCGATCCCGAAACGGCGGAAATCGAGCAGTGCGCGGCGCATCTGGTATGACGAAGTGACGAGAATGCGTGCGTCGTCATACTGTGAGCGTAGTATAGACGCAGTGAATTTCGCGTTTTCGTAGGTCGTGCGGCTTTCCGGTTCCAGAACGAGATCCGCGGGAGCGACGCCTTCGGCGGCGAGTTGGCGCCCGTATACGGCAGCCTCGGTTTCGCCGTGATGCTGCGGGTCGCCGCCCGACATCACCACGGTGCAGCGCTCGGCCTGCTGCCTGCAGGTGCGGTAGAGCGCTGCGACCTTGTGGATGCGGGCGGTTCCGTCAGGTGGCGGCCGCAGCCCGGAGTCGGTGTGCTTCGTGCCGGCGCCGATGAGGATCAGTGTGGTCCGTCCGTGCATCTCCGGGTGCTCGACGGGTACGACGCCCGCCTCGGTCCAGGCGATCAGCGGTGCGGCGAGCCAGCCCGTCGCGAGCAGCCAGAAGAGCGCAACGGCGGCGATCGAGATGATTCGTCGCCGCTTGCGGCAGAGCATGAAACAGATGAAGAGAAGTACAAATGAATCGAACAGAATCAATTTGATTGGGGTATGGTGTCTTTTTATGGACGGCTGACGATCCGGCCCTGGCGCGACGCCGAACGTCGGCCTCCAGAATCGGTGGCGGTATCGGTGGGCGGAGACGCCGCCCGGCGCGCCGCTTCGCATTGTCGCTGCACTTTAAGAAAGAATCGAGATGGCCACGTATTCCAACGAAGCGGTGCTCGACGCATTGAGACGAGTGCAGTACCGCCAGGTACCGTGGGCACGCCGCCCGGGCGTGTTCGAGTATCTCCGTTCGCTCGGGCTGATGGACACGGTCAGGCAGAAAACCGTTGCCCCCGCACCGGGCTTCCATGCACCGGTCGACATTGCCGTCCTGACCGAAAGCGGTCGAGCCGAATTCTCGCGCCTCGAGCGCGACGAGAAATTACTTTCCTGGACCGATCGCCGCATGGCCGACTACGCATTGAGCGAAGCGAGCGCCGTGGCGATTCTCGAAAGCCGCCTGTAGCGGCCGATCATCCCATCGCCCGCATCGCCGCCATGCGGCTGGCGATGCCAAAAAAAAGCCCGTATCGCGAGGATACGGGCGTACCGGATACTTTTGCTGTTGCCACGCTGTGCTCATGGCAACGTTGTGACTCGTCGCATGCGGCGCAGTTCCCGACCGCGGGCATTTTCTTTGGCGAAATCCCGAAATTGGCAGGACTACGGATGACGCGGCACGTCGGACGGCTGCGAGCCGATGCGCGCTCGCGCGTTGCTGGCGATGTCGCCGCGCAGGTCGCCGCGCGGCACGGTCTGCCGGCTGGGCGGGTTGGCGGACGGTGGCTGGCGGAGTGTGTTCCGGTGATCCTGCTGGCGATGGGGCGGCTTCACGCGATCGTCGGCGTGGACTGGAGCGGACAACGCCAGGGAAATGACAATGCCGCATGCAACGAGCAGTGACATTGGATTCATGGCGGGGCTCCCTTCAAGCCGTCGACGCGGCCTGTTGATATTTCGCTAAGGTAAGCGTGGGAGTGCAGGCTTGCTGTAAATATTGGTAAATAGATGTATCGCGGCACGACAACGGTAATCGACGGCAACGCAGGCGTCGCGAACAGGTCGCATCGCAGAAAGAAACCGGGCGGCCGAAGCCGCCCGATCGAGCATTCGTTACGCCATCTTGACGGGCGCGCGCCAGGATTCCGGGTTGGTCCAGAAGGCGCCGCGCAGCCGGTCGCGGCTCGGCGGTGCGGGCGGCTTCGCAGCGCTTGCGCCGATGCGCCCGCGCAGGGAGATCTGCCGGCCGCTCGTGCCGAGTCGCTTCACGATTTCGGCGAGCGTGCCGTCCGCCTGCCATTCGTCGAAGCGACGGCGGCAAGTCGGCGGCGACGGATAGCGGCCCGGCAGCTTCGACCAGCCTTCACCCGTCGACAGTACCCACAGCACGGCGTTCACCACCGAGCGGGCTTCCACGCGGGGACGGCCGCGCCGCTCACTCCGTGCGGGTTCGGAGCAAAACAGACCCTCGACCAGCGCCCACTCGTTATCTCTCAAATCGTCGAACAGCATCATGTCCTCACCTCAGCGAAGCTAACTCCGGTGCGCTGCCCTGCGCCGCGCACTCTTCAAGCACTCGATCGTCGAGTGCCGGGTGGGGGCGTCCGGTTGGCCGGCAGCGGCGTTTCTGCTCTTCCGTCCGACGAAACCTGCGCCCTGTGCGCCAGGTAATGCACGAAGCGTGCCATGTCGGAGGTAATTCCCTCGAGAGCCGCTTGGCAGCGAGCTAACGGCTAAGTCAGCTAGGGGCGTATAAGACGCCAAAATAACCCGCCAGCAAATCGGGACAATCACCAATCTTGTGCAGTTCGCCCGCACCACGTGCGTTCGCGGATGTATTGCACCGCAGCGAAACATGTGGGGCAGGTGCCTGATTCGCACATCGAAGCCGGATTCGCGCATTAAAATCGCGCATCGATATCGACGATTGATGAGGTCAGGAAATGAACGTCACGCTGCGCCAGCTTCGCGTCTTCATCGAGGTAGCGCGGCTCAAGAGCTTCAGTCGCGCGGGCGACGAGATCGGGCTCACGCAGTCCGCGGTCAGTCGCTGCGTGCGCGAGCTCGAGGCCGAGCTCGGATTGAAGCTGATCGACCGCACGACGCGCGACGTGCAGCTGACCGATGTCGGTGCGAACCTGATCGCGAGCGTGTCCCGTCTGCTCGACGATCTCGACGACACGCTGCGCGAGATTCGCGAGATCGGCGAGCAGCGCCGCGGGCGCGTGATCGTCGCGGCCAGCCCGACGATTGCGTGCCGGCTGATGCCGCGCGTGGTTGCGTCGTGCGAGCGCCAGTTTCCGTTCGTGACGTTGGGTTTGCGCGACGATGTGCAGAGCGACGTGTTGCGCAAGGTGAAGTCGAGCGAGGTCGATTTCGGCGTCGTGATCGGGCCGCTCACGGTGGCCGATCTCGTCTGCGAATCGTTGATGACTGATTCGTTCTGCCTGGTCGCGCGCGCCGACCATCCGCTCGCGGCGCGTGCCGAGGTGCCCTGGACGGCGCTGGACGGCGAGCGCCTCGTGCTCCTCGATCATGCGTCGGGAAGCCGGCCGCTGATCGACGCCGCGCTGGCCGCCCATCGTGTCAACGCGACGGTCATGCAGGAGCTCGGGCATTCGGCGACCGTGTTCGGACTCGTCGAGGCCGGCGTCGGCGTGAGCGTGCAGCCGTGGCTGTCGCTGCCGCTACCTGCCGGCTCGACGCTCGTCGCGCGGCCGCTCACGCCGCGCACCGAGCGCACGGTCGAACTCGTGCGCCGCCGCGACCGGTCGTTGTCGCCCGCTGCGCAGGCGATCTGGGAGCTCGTGCGACAGATGCCGGCGAGGGCGGAGGACCTCGACTGACGCGCACCGACGCGCGCCTCTCCGGCTTGCGGGCCGGTACACTACGCGGATCGTGTTCCTCGAAGGTGGTTCTCGATGGCGCATTCCGCAGATTCTCTTCCGGTAGCCGGCGCGGCGGCGGCCCGCGACGCTGTGCACGCGTTGCGTCCGTCGCTGATCCGGGAAGTGGCCAACGCCGGCTTTGGCGTGCCGGACATGCTGCCGTTCTGGTTCGGCGAATCCGATCGCGTCACACCGGACTTCATCCGCGACGCCGCGGCGGCGGCGCTGCGCGATGGCGCGACCTTCTACACGCACAACCTCGGCACTGCGCCGCTGCGCGATGCGATTGCGGCCTACGTCAGCACCCGTCACGGTGCGACGGCGGCCGATACCGTGGCGGTGACGAGTTCGGGCGTGAGCGCGTTGATGCTGGCTGCGCAGATGCTGGTCGGTCCGGGCGAGCGCGTCGTCGCGGTCACGCCGCTGTGGCCGAATCTCGTCGAGATTCCGAAGATCCTTGGGGCGCAGGTCGAATGCGTACCGCTCGGCTATGGCGATGCGGGCTGGCGGCTCGATGTCGGGCGGCTGCTTGCGGCGCTGACGCCCGATACGCGGATGCTGCTGATCAACTCGCCGAACAATCCGACCGGCTGGACGATGTCGCGCGACGACCAGCAAGCGGTGCTCGCCCATTGCCGCCGCCACGGCATCTGGCTGGTTGCCGACGAGGTGTACGAGCGGCTCGCTTTCGACGCGGACGACGCTGGCGGCGCGCCATCGTTCCTCGACATCGCAACGCGCGACGAGCGGGTCGTCGTTGTGAATTCGTTTTCGAAAGCATGGGCGATGACGGGTTGGCGCCTCGGGTGGCTCATCGCGCCGGCAGCGGTGATGGGCGACCTGTCGAAGCTCGTCGAATACAACACGTCGTGTGCGCCGGGCTTCGTGCAGGCTGCGGGTGAAGTCGCACTGCGCGATGGTGAGCCGTTCGTGCGGTCGTTCGTCGCGGCGCTGCGCTATGCGCGCGATCACCTGGTTGCCGCGCTGCGGACCCTGCCAGGTGTCGAGGTGCCGCCTCCGTCGGGCGCGATGTACCTGTTTCTGCGCCTGCCGGGCGCGTCAGACAGTCTCGCGTTCTGCAAGACGCTGGTACGCGAGGCCGGGCTCGGCCTTGCGCCCGGGCGGGCGTTCGGCCCGGAGGGGGAAGGGTTCGTGCGCTGGTGCTATGCGTGCGATCCGGCGCGACTCGATGCGGGTGTCGAGCGGTTGCGCCGGTTCCTCGCGCGCGGCGCAGCCATCCGCTGAAGCGGGGCCGGAGCGGACGCGGCGCGCTGGCGGCGGCTCGTTCGGCTCATCTTTACGCACCGGGCAATTTTGCGTAATATGGCGCTCAGTCACGCGGTTCCGTCGTTGAGCCGTGCTGTTCCGTCCGGTTTGGGCCTGGCCTGAAGTTGGTTCGCCGCCCCCGGTTCGTGCTCCCATCAATATGACCGATCAGAATCGGGCGAGCGCGTCTTCCGTTCCTTTCGTCTGTTTGTTGATCCGGTTCGTTTGACCACAGGGTCTGGCCTAGCTGCATGAATACCCAAGAGGCGAAGATCGTCCTCGAGACTGCTTTGATCTGCGCGCAGGAACCGCTGAAACTCGGCGATTTGCGCAAGCTCTTTGCCGACGGCGTGTCGGCTGACACGGTCCGCACGTTGCTCGAAGATCTGAAACAGGATTGGTCCGGCCGCGGCGTCGAACTGGTGGCGCTGGCAACCGGATGGCGCTTCCAGAGCAAGCCGGCGATGCGTCACTATCTGGATCGCCTGCATCCCGAGAAGCCGCCGAAATATTCGCGTGCGGTGCTCGAAACGCTCGCGATCATCGCGTACCGGCAACCTGTCACGCGCGGCGACATCGAAGAGATTCGCGGTGTGACGGTCAATACGCAGGTGGTCAAGCAACTCGAGGATCGCGGCTGGATCGAAGTGATCGGTCATCGCGACGTGCCGGGACGTCCGGCGCTGTATGCGACGACCAAGCAGTTCCTCGACGACCTCGGCCTGAAGGCGCTCGATGATCTGCCTGCGCTCGAAGAGCCGGCCGCGAACATCGAGGCCGCGCTGCTTGCGCAGCAGGCGATGGATTTCGACGAGAGCATGCCGGTTGCCGATGGCGCAACGGGCGACGCGCCGCAAACGGATGAGGCATCCGCCGCTCAATCGGCAGGATTGCCGGATGATCCCGTGGCGGACGTCGCGTCGACGCATGAAATCGCGAGCCGCGATACGCTCGATGCTGTTCGCGGGCAAACGGAACAAATGGAACAGGCTGGCGCCGAAGCAGTGCCAGCCGGTGTGCAGCCCGAGCCGCTGCGCGCGGATTGGAGCGAGGAAGATCGCAAGCCGGCTGCCGAAGCGGTTGCCGGAGACGGAGCGGAAGCGGCCGGCGACATGCCCGGCGAGGCTGGCCAGGCCGACGCCCCCCGTTCCCGTCCTGCGGACGACGAGATGCTGGACGACACGTCCGACAGTCTCGCCGATGCCGTACGAAGCGCCAGTGCACCCATCGGTGCCGATGCGCTGCCGGACGACGAAGCAGAACCTGAACAGCGTCGCGCCTGATCGCGGCCAACTTCTTGCCGCGCCCGCGCCGGGCGCGAGACCTGACATTTTGAGGTTGTTTTGACAGATATCCACGATATTGAATCGTCCGCGCCTGCCGTGCAGGCGGCGCGTGCCGACGATGCACCGGAGCAGGGCGCTTCGGCCGAGGG
The DNA here is from genome assembly GCF_017104665.1 of Burkholderia sp. Se-20378. NCBI lineage: Bacteria > Pseudomonadati > Pseudomonadota > Betaproteobacteria > Burkholderiales > Burkholderiaceae > Burkholderia > Burkholderia sp. Se-20378. Next base: position 30,133 of record NZ_JAAGPG010000045.1, read on the forward strand.
TGGCGACGAGCGTCCCCGCCGCGGTCTGCGGCGAGGCCCGCGTAGCCTGATCGCGCGGCGTCTGACCGTGTGCATGTGTCCGACAGCCAGATAGGCTGATTCCGTTCCGTCGGTGACTGTACGAGTTGGGTGCTCGTGTAGGCGTCGTGTTTGTGTACCACCGAGATCTTGGCGATACGCTAGCGTCGTTTTGTTTTTATTT